>RFXU01000292.1 GCA_009921505.1 Flavobacteriaceae bacterium | reverse complement strand
TTTGAAAGTGCCAATGGGGGTACTTTGTTTTTGGATGAAATCGGCGACATGAGTCTTCCCGCTCAAGCGAAAGTTTTACGGGCGTTACAAGAACAAAAAATTCAAAGAGTAGGAAGTGATAAAGACATTAAGGTCGACGTTCGTGTTTTGGCTGCGACCAATAAGGATTTAATTCATGAAATCAAGGAAGGTCGTTTTCGCGAGGATTTATACCACCGCTTAGCCGTTATTTTAATTGACGTCCCTGGGCTCAATGAGCGTAAAGAAGACTTGCCAGAGCTCGTGACTTATTTTTGTACCCAAATTGCCGCAGAGCAAGGTGCTCCGATAAAAACTTTTGACTCTAAGGCCATGGAATTACTCGAGTCCTTTGATTGGACCGGTAATATACGTGAGCTGCGCAATGTCGTGGAACGTTTAATTATTTTAGGGGGTCCAAACATTACCCAAGAAGATGTGCGCCTATTTGCACAAAAGAAATAAGCTTTTAAAATTTTTAGATCGATGAAAAATTCAATTTCTGTTTTCATTTTGGCTGTATTTTGTTTTACCAGTGTAGGACTTCATGCCCAAGAATCGGCGCCTGACGAGCAAATGCTCCGAAAAATTTATGATATGGCCTTGACTGATGGTAAAGCCTACGATTGGCTCGATCATTTGTCAAATGAAATAGGCGGGCGTTTGTCCGGTTCCTTAGAAGCAGAAAAAGCGGTGCAATACACCAAAGAAGTTATGCAAGAAATCGGCCTAGATTCGGTTTGGTTGCAACCAGTGATGGTACCAAAATGGACCAGAGGTGTGCCGGAGTACAGTTATATCGAAACGGCCCCAGGAATAAGTTCAGTGGTTAACGTATGTGCTTTAGGCGGATCTGTATCCACTCCCGACGGAGGATTAAAGGCAGAGGTAATTGAAGTTAAAGGCATTGAAGAACTTGAAGTCTTGGGGAAAGAGGCGATTGAGGGAAAAATTGTCTTCTACAATCGGCCGATGCAAGCCAATTTGATTCACACTTTTGAGGCTTATGGGGGCTGCGTCGATCAACGCTATTCAGGGGCCAAAGAAGCAGCTAAATACGGTGCTGTTGGGGTAGTGGTTCGTTCTATGAACCTCAGACAAGACGATTTGCCGCATACCGGGGCAATGAGCTATGACGACTTGCCTGTAAGCAAGCGTATTCCCGCCTGCGCCATTTCTACCAATGATGCTAATTATTTGAGTACAGCATTGAAGCTTAAGCCGGACCTGTTGTTTTATTTTAATCAAACATGTCGCGTTTTTCCCGATGTGCAATCCTATAATGTGATTGGCGAAATTCGCGGTTCTGAATTTCCCAATAATTATATGGTCGTAGGCGGTCATTTGGATTCCTGGGATTTAGGAGATGGTTCACATGATGATGGTGCAGGTTGTGTTCAATCAATCGAGGTACTGCGCTTATTGAAAAAAATAAACTACAAACCACGTCACAGCATTCGCGTGGTCATGTTTATGAATGAAGAAAATGGTTTACGCGGCGGACGAAAATATGCCGAAGAGGCTCAAATTAAAAAAGAGAATCACGTTTTTGCCTTAGAAAGTGATTCGGGTGGATTTACCCCACGCGGGTTTTCCATTGACGCAGATGCGGACAACATGGATCAAATTCAATCTTGGGTTCCTTTATTTAAACCATATTTGATTCATTATTTTGAACCTGGGGGCAGTGGCGCCGATATAGGCCCACTTAAAAAAGAGGGAATGGTGTTAGCAGGATTGCGTCCTGATTCTCAGCGGTATTTTGATCATCACCACGCCTCGAATGATACCTTTGATGCGGTGAATAAGCGTGAACTAGAATTGGGTGCAGCGACGATGACTTCACTGATTTATCTTATGGATAAATACGGGACCAAAACGGAATACACCAGTATCCCAAAATAGGGTGAGTCCCATGCTGCTTGAGCGTTACACACGTGAATTTGGGTATAATCTTCGCCTGGCGGGTCCCGTAATTTTGGGGATGCTCGG
>RFXU01000291.1 GCA_009921505.1 Flavobacteriaceae bacterium | reverse complement strand
CCAACCCCGCTGTTTTCGTAGTAATCTATCAGGCGTATTTCTTGTCCGACAAACTGCGCAAACCAAATTGACGTGCTGTCGCCGATACCCAAGTCCCAAGCCGTAACAACAGATGCTGCGGGATCGTATGGAACGTTTGTAATACGTTTGTCAGATGTCGCCGTTTTCATCTCTTGCGCATAATACGCACCCTGAATAGCTGCCTCAAAGCTACATTCAAACTCTTGATCGTAACGATCCTCGCCCATTGCTTTTTTGGCTTCGGTTAGTTCTTCTTCGTCAAGGATGTCTGTTTCGGATGCTTTATACATACCCGTAAACCAATTAGGGTCACCTTGGGCGTTGTTGTATATGTCCCAAAATTCGTTTTTGCCCTTGGGTGTCCCAATAAACGTTGCGCGGCCCTTGCGGTCTGCAATGGCTGGACGAATTACCGTTGGCCAAGCGTTTGCGGGAAAGTCCGCTGGCTCATCAAGCACGACCGCATCAAAATACAAGCCCCTCATGGCATCGTAGTTATCTGCTCCGAATAAACGTATGCGACCACCATTGGGAAAATCGACGCGCAATTCGCTTGCATTGGCTACGCTGCCTTGAATGTCTTTTGTGTATTCTAGCAAATAATCCCACGCGATTGCTTTGGCTTGGCGGTAATATGGCGCAATGTATGCCACACGGACGTTTTTGCGCGGTATTGTTAATGCGTCTTTGATAAGATCGTTTATTGCGGCAACCGTTTTACCAAAGCGTCGATGCGCAACAATGATTGCGTAACGTTCCGATCTATTATGAAACGCCTTTGCTAATTTGCGCGGCTTGTATTTAATTATCCTCGTCGTCATCATCTAGCCATTTGTACGCAACAACCAATTCGCCAGCATCACCCGCACCTTCAAACTTTTGCGTTTCTTTCCATCCCGCTTGTGTTTTTAGGTAAAATATTTGCGCCCCTAAATCACCAGCCCTTGCTTTGCTTATGAGGTTTTGAGCAACCATACCTATCGCTTTTGCTTTGCCCTTTTTATAAAGTTCGGAAACTTGCGGGTCACGATCTAATATTGCAAACCATGTTGTTCGGCCAATACCAAAGTAATCAGCTATTTGTTCGCTGCTAAGAACCGCCGCTAATGTTTCCACTTCAGCCTTTTGTTCTGGCGTTAATACAATGGCAGGTCTACCGCCTTTATTCTTATCATCTGCCATATTGTAACCTTTATAGCAATTTTTGTGCTTTTATACTTTACATGTGTATTGTATCATGTTAAAAATTTCATAGCAATAAGGAGAAATGAAATGCAACTTAACACACATGAACAATTTTGTTTTAATACAGCCGTGTCATTTAGTGCCATTCGCGGCTTTGGTAATAAACGTATTCGCAAAGAATTTACCACGTTTGATGATGCCGTTGCTTATGGCGCAACGTTTGGAGACAACCGCACCATGATTTACGCGATTAATGATTTTGGCAACAATGCTCACATTACAAACGCATAGGAGGTTATGATGTATAAAGTATTTCATAGAACTTGGTGGCGCGAAAACAAAGATTGGCCTAATGGTTTAGAGCCACATGTTGGTAAAAGCCATTATATCTGCAAAGTCAAAACAGAAGATGAAGCCATTATTATTTGCGAAGCATGGAACGATATACACGATGCTGGACGTTATTCAGATAAAGCAGAATATACTGAAATTTAATCTGGGTCATATTTGAACGCAAATGTTTTTGTTTTCTGCCTAAACCCTCCGTTTCGCTTCATATTACCACCTGGATTGAATTGGCTGTCTTGCGTATTGTTTGACACGTCTACCAATTTCCAATTCGGGTGTTTTTTCATGGCGTAATATACAGGCAACGAACTAAATTTAGCTGCCACCGAATACCCATCTTCGTGCATAAATTTTGATGTAACGTCTATGACCTTCATGCCAAGACCAAAACCCACATAATCAGGATGCACCACAGTTCTATTTGAGTGCATTATTTTTTTTGTTCCTTTGCGATGT
>RFXU01000030.1 GCA_009921505.1 Flavobacteriaceae bacterium | reverse complement strand
ACCATCATTGAGTCTACAGAGACTGATGCTGAAGAAGTTATAGAAATTGAAGAGATAGAAGAAGTTGAAGAGGAAATTGATGATGTACCATTTGCCGTAATTGAAAACGTACCGGTATTTCCTGGTTGTGAAGGTGCTGGTAACAATGATGCAAAGAAGGCTTGTATGTCCGAAAAAGTTCAAAAGTTTGTACAGCGTAAGTTTGATACAGACTTAGCAAACGATTTAGGACTCGAAGGTCGTCAAAGAATTTCCGTTCAGTTTAAAATTGATAAAAAAGGAAACGTGGTTGATGTTCGCGCGCGCGCGCCACACCCACGTCTTGAACAAGAAGCTATAGATGTGGTAAAGGCCTTGCCAAAAATGACCCCTGGAATGCAGCGCGGTCAGCCTGTTGGGGTACTTTACGCCTTGCCGATTTTGTTTCAAGTAGAAAATTAGTATTTCGTACTTAATAAAAACAATCGCCTCCATATTTCCCATGGGGGCGTTTGTGTTTAAGTGCGCTAATGAAAGATTTATTCAAATGAGTTCATGTATTTCGGTGTCAAGGGGTTTGATTGTTCACGCAGTATTGCTTGCGTGGTGCATTAGTCCAATACTGGGTCAGCAATGGAATGATCCGTTACTTCATTATCCTAGATTTGAGGCTTGCGACGCACAAGAACCGGCAGAACCCCCCAAATGTTTTACCCAACAAATCAATTTTTTGATTGAAGAAAGCGCGAAAAATTGGCAGGTCGAAAATGCAATATCCGGGGCGGTGTCTGTGCTTTTTGAAGTTGATAAAACGGGAAATTTTCTAGTTCGTTATGTCGATAGCCCGTCTGAGGCCATTCGAGTTTACGTGGATGATTTTTTTAAAGGCTTACCGGTAATTAGACCAGCAAGCTATAATGGACGGGCCATTTACATGCAATTTAAATTGCAATTTTCCCCTAATGATTTAGCGCAAATTCAATGGTCCATAACCAGTGATTCTGGTATAGATTTAGTCCATGATGCCGCGGTACAGAGGGCCAATGAGCAGAACAGCTCCCCAGAAATCAAAAGTTTTGCCCGGCAAAACAGCGAAGAATATGGCGCGGTCGTTCAAGATAAATACCAGGGTCAGGGGTATCAAAGCGGGGTTTTAATTCCTCTTTCGCACCGGCGTTATGACGAATTTGAGGCGGCTATGAATCAAGTTGGATCCAACAATCATACTGCGCAAAAGCCGTACAGATTTTCCGAAATAAAAAACTACTATGATCTCAAAGCGGCAGATAGCAGTCTAAAACAGCCCAGAAAAACTTGGTTTGGCCGTAAATGGTGGAATGAACACATGGTCGCTTTTGCCGCAAAAGATTATTGGTTTACCCTAGACCCAGGTTTAGATATTGAAACAGGCCGCGATGGTGATCTAGCCACTTACAATAACACCCGATTAGTGCACCTTCAAGGAGGGCTGGGGGATCACATTAATATCAGTGCTGTGGTTTATGAGAGTCAAGGACGCTTTGCGCAATATTTTAACGCTTATGCGGAATCCATTAGGCCTGACGGAGGAAACCCTGCGATTATTCCAAGCATCGGAATTGCCAAGGAGTTTAGAACCGATAGTTATGATTATCCCATAGCGACGGGGTATGTGTCCTACACGCCAAACAAATTTTTTAATCTTCAATTTGGGCATGGAAAGCAATTCCTCGGCGATGGATATCGTTCACTTCTATTGAGCGATAATGCGAGTCCTTATCCTTACTTACAGCTCAACACCACGGTTTGGAAGCTGAAATACACCAACACTTGGATGTCTCTGCGCGATGTTCGTCCGGAGGTCACTGCAGATGGTTCTTTTCGTACTAAATATATGGCCAATCATTATTTGAGCTATAATGTGAGTAAGCGATTGAATCTTGGTTTTTTTGAAACTGTCGTTTGGGAAAATGACAATGATCGCGGCTTTGATTTAAACTATTTGAATCCAATTGTTTTTTATAGGGCCATTGAATTTTCAACGGGCTCACGCGGCGGGAATGCTCTATTGGGATTGACTTATAAATATAAGTGGAGCGATCGCTTCAATACCTACGGCCAACTGCTGGTTGATGAGTTTTCTTCTTCAGATGTTTTGGCTAAAAACGGCAGTTATAAAAACAAAACGGCCTATCAATTAGGGGCCAAATATTACAGTGCTTTTAGTATACCAAATTTGAATTTACAAATTGAATATAATCGAGTACGCCCATTTACCTATAGTCACAATACGGTAGTCCTTAATTATGGGCACAATAATCAATCAATGGCGCATACTTTGGGCACTAATTTTTCAGAACTTTTAGCCATAGCGCGATATCGTTACCAAAGGTTTTATGGGAGTTTAAAATACATTCAGGCGAAACGCGGATTAGAATTTGTGGATTCAGCAGAGGCCCAGGTTTTTTACGGAGGGTCCATCTATGGGAGTGAAGATTTACGTGAGGGGGATCTCAATCACGAGATCGGTCAGGGCAATACAGTCGATTTTAAGCATATTGAATTCGACGCCGGATATGTTATTAACCCAGCGTCCCAATTAAAGCTATTTACACGGGTAATCTTTCGCTCCTTTGATCCTGAAGTTTCTCAGTCCCCAAACCAAAAACTTAATACTACGTGGTGGAGTCTAGGATTGCGTACGGATTTATTTAATTGGTACAGGGATTTTTAATTCCTAACCGCAATGCTTGTCAAAAACAATTAAAGCGGGGCCAATGCCTTATTTTTTTCTTGGGTATCGTTTTTCTGCCGCACGATATAGGAGGACCTCCTCAAGTGTTTTCCCCAATAGGTAATCCATTTGAACCCCTTTCTGGGTGTACTCCAACATGCGCTTATAGCTTTCTAAATCACTTTTAGAGGCAATGGGACCATGGCCTGGAACAATGACCGTATCATTATTGCATAAGGCAATCATTTCATCAATAGCTTTGAGATAACCATCAATACTGCCTTTAAAATCTTCGTCTATAAACGGGTATTTTCCATTAAAATATAGGTCGCCGGTTGCCAAGACATTATTGTTTTCGAAATAAGCATAGACATCCAAGCTCGTATGTGATTTTGAGACACTCTTGAATAATATACTTTCATTGATTAAATTCATGTTAAAATCATCGCTAAATGTCATGGCGGGATAAGACAATTCACGATCCATATTTTGTTCGCTTAGCCTGTTGTATTTAGCACCAAGTTTTTTGCCTCTTTCCGATTTCCCTGCACTCTTCATGGCCTGAGTAAGCTCGGAACGTTGCTTTTTTAAGTCACTCAAGACCTCTGCGTTAACATCGTCCCAAATATTGTTATAAACCTGTTTGTTACATAAAACAGTAACCCCAGAATCGCTGTAATAATCATTGCCTCCAGTATGGTCTTTATGGTGGTGGGTATTGATCACAAATCTCACGGGATTGAGTGAGAGGCGCCCTGCAGTGGTTAACGCCTGCGGCGCTGCTTTGGCATCAAAACCATCGATTAAAATAGTATAATCCCGACCCAAAAACGCCACAGCATTCGTGTTTTTATAACTGAGGTAGTACAGGCTGTCCTTTATTTTTTTAGCTGAGACAAAAACGCCGTCGTTTTGAATTTTGGAGTCACTTGATCCTTGATTGGTTTCTTGAGCTGCGATAAAAGTTGTGCTTAATATTCCGCAGATAAGGCTGATTAATAATCGATGATTCATGAATATTTTGTTTAAGAATTCGAAGGTAATAAAAGTATGATTACTGCCCCAACATAATGATTTATAAGTTGTGAAAAAAGGTGCGAGTCATGTATATTTGCCTCGAGTTTAAAACACACTTTTGTCTCAAACAACAATCATATCTGAGCGCCCAACATCTTGGCTTCTTTTTAAAGAAATCACCAAGTTCAGATTGTCTATAAGTGTCTTATTTTCTTCGGTTGCGGGTTACTTTTTGGGTGCTGAGTTTATTCGGCTTGATGTCCTGGCCCTATTAATCATTGGTGGGTATTGCATGGTCGGGGCCTCAAATGTCTTTAATCAAATTATTGAACGAGATTTAGATGCCTTGATGGAGCGCACTAAATTAAGGCCATTACCTGCGGGTCATATGACCGTGAATCGGGCCTTGGCTTTGGGGCTGATTTTAACCCTAATCGGTCTGACCGCGTTGTACTGGATTAACCCCAAAACGGCCATGTTTGGGGCGATTTCAATTTTCCTTTACGTGAGTGTATACACGCCATTAAAAACCAAAACACCACTTTCAGTTTTCGTAGGCGCTTTACCTGGGGCAATACCGTTCATGTTAGGTTGGGTTGCCGCGGCGGGGTCCTTCGGCATCGAGCCCGGAACCTTGTTCATGATTCAGTTTTTTTGGCAATTTCCTCACTTCTGGGCTATTGGTTGGTTTTTGGATGACGACTACAAAAAAGCAGGATTTCAGATGCTGCCTACTGGAAAACGAGACAAAGGAACAGCCGTTCAAATTGTTTTATACAGTATATGGACGGCGCTTACGGCGTTAATCCCTGTAGCGCACAAAACGGGGGCACTTCAAATAAGTCTTTATTCTGGTTTTGTTGTTGCGCTGCTTGGGTTGTGGCTTATTTGGGCGGCATTACGCTTGTATAAACTGCGCACCACTGCTGCAGCTAAAAAATTAATGTTGGTCAGCGTGGCCTATTTGACCTTGATTCAGATCATTTTTATCATCGATAAATTCATTATACAATGAGCATAAGTGAACAGACAGAATTAACACAACAGAGAAAGGCCAAAAAAATGCTTCTTTGGTTTTCAATGATTTCGTTGGCCATGAGTTTCGCGGGTTTAACCAGCGCCTATGTGGTGAGTAAAGAACGAGGGGATTGGTTACAAGACTTGGCCTTGCCGTCAGCGTTTGGATGGAGTCTTGTCGCCATATTGCTCAGTAGTGTAGCTTTTGAGTGGGCCAAACGCTCCGTTAGGCGAGAGGAGCATCAAAAGTCGATGATGCTTCTATGGCTGACATGGATTTTAGGGGTGGGATTTATGCTGCTTCAGTATTTGGGATTTAGTCAAATCTATAACGATTTTGGTTATGCCTTCACCGGGCCTACGAGCAGTATCGCCTACACTTTTATTTTTTTAATCGTGGTATTGCATTTATTCCACGTTCTTGCCGCATTGATTTCATTGAGCGTGGTAATTTATAATCATTATAAACAGCGTTACACTTTAGGGAAAACCTTAGGGGTAGAACTGGCCGCACTTTTTTGGCACTTTGTTGACGGGCTCTGGCTTTACCTCTTTTTGTTTTTCTATTTCGTCAGATAAAAATAATGCCTATTTTTGCACTCTAAATACACCAATAATTTATGGAAGCTACCGTAGCCAAAACAGGTACCGAAGGAAAGACATGGGGTGGAGGAACTCAACCATTCAACGCGAGTTACGGAAAGATGATGATGTGGTTTTTCATCCTTTCAGACGCCTTGACATTCTCTGGATTCATTGCCTCTTATGGATTCTCTAGATTTAAATTTATTGATGCTTGGCCGATTGCGGATGAGGTATTTACGCACGTCCCCTTTTTGCATGGGGTTCCGGCGCCGATGTATTATGTGGCTTTTATGACCTTGGTGCTTATTTTTTCTTCAGTAACGATGGTTTTGGCCGTTGATGCTGGACACAAGATGCAGCAAAATAAGGTAGCTTGGTATATGTTCTTTACGATAATCGGTGGAGGAATTTTCGTTGGATCCCAGGCATGGGAGTGGGCGACGTTCATCAAAGGAGATTACGGTGCTGTTGAGACCAACGGCGGGCGCATATTACAATTTTTAGACACTGATGGGAATCGTGTGGCTTTGGCTGATTTTGCAGAGTCAATTCCGACGGACCGCTTGACCCATGAGCGTAAAAATGGCGTTTGGCATTATGCCGAACCCACGACCAGAACAACTCATGACATCGCAGAAGTACAAAAGGGATTTTTGGCCAATGAAAACTTATTGATTCGCACTCAATATCTTGACCAAGATGGTCATCCGATCGTACTCTCTCGTGAAGCGTCAATTGAAAAATTAATGAATGATGGAAAATTCGTTGTGGAAGGAGCGAATTTGCGGCACAATGAATACGGACATCCCTTATTTGCCGATTTCTTTTTCTTTATCACAGGATTTCACGGATTTCACGTTTTTTCAGGGGTAGTGATTAATATAATTATCTTTTTCAATGTAATCATTGGTACTTATGAGCGCCGTAAGAGCTATGAGATGGTTGAGAAAGTCGGACTCTACTGGCACTTTGTAGATTTAGTATGGGTCTTTGTATTTACATTCTTTTATCTGGTTTAATTCATTAGGACACCATGGGACACGAACATAAATTAGAGATTTTTAGAGGTTTAGTGAAGTTCAATTCGAACATCCAAAAGATTTGGGGTGTTTTTATTTTCCTTTGCGTTGTTACGGCTGTTGAGGTTGTACTTGGAATTGTCAAGCCAGAGTTTTTGGTACACGGTCGGTTTTTAACCATGAAATATTTGAACTGGATCTTCATTATTTTGACCCTCGTTAAAGCCTACTACATTACATGGGACTTCATGCACATGCGTGATGAGAAAACTGGATTGCGTCGTGCGGTAGTTTGGACTTTCGTATTCTTGATTTGTTATTTAATCGCTATTTTATTGGTTGAGGCAGACTATATTTTTGAGATTTACAAAAACAACTTTATTAAATTCAATTTTTAAGCGACGTCTCTCTGAATACAAGAAAAAATTAAGGCCCCACCAAGGGGCCTTTTTTATTGAATAAATTTCTGCAAAAGACCTTGGGGTTGTATTTTTGCATAAAACAATTATTATGGGCTTGAAGAAGTATTTAGTTCTTGGGATCTTATTTATTTTGCCCATTACGGTGTATTTGTTTTTTGCCAGTGGGGTTAATCAATTTGCAAAACTTCCTAAGTTGGGAGATCAAATTATCGTGCTGAATGCCTTTGAAGGTGAAAATGGAGCGGCGCTAACTACTGAAGGGAAAATTACGATTTTAGGATTTTTGGGGCAGAATGCGCTAGAGCATAAGGCCGAAGTATTTAACCTAGCCCATAAAATTTACAAAAAGAATTATCAGTTCGAGGACTTTCAAATGTTATTTCTGACCACCAAAGATCAGGACTCTGCTGTGGTTTCCTTAAAGCAAGAATTTTCGCAGATTGCCGATCCGATTAATTTTAAAGTAGGATATGGAGATTTAGTCGAGATTGCACAAATCCATAATCTTTTAAACACACCCTATGCCCTAGATGCCAGCGGATCTTCATCATATGTTTATATCCTTGATAAGGACAGCCAGCTTAGAGGTCGGGAAGAAAGCGACTACCAAGAATTCGGTGGGGGTTATAACGCAGCAAATTATGCCATCATAAATAATGAGATGAATGACGATATAAAGATCATTCTAGCTGAATATCGACTTGCCCTTAAGAAATACAAAACGTCTCGTAAAAAGTAGATATGAAAAAGCAAAACTATTCTTACATCGGGATATCGTTTGTGATATTGGTTTTTGGGATCATGTTTATCCCCAAAATAATTTCACGGGTCAAAGGCGAGAAAATCGTAGATATGGATCGGCATAATTTAGATCACGCGTCTTTTAAAGATGTGGATATGGCCACGATTGGTCCTGCGCCAAAATTTGCACTCACCGACCAAAGAGGGGATTTGTTTTCAAGTGAAGATCTAGAGGGTCAAATATATGTTGTGGAGTTTTTTTTCACTACCTGTCCATCTATTTGTCCCATAATGACTCAAAATTTACGGCAAGTGCAATCTGCCTTTGCTGATGAATCAGGAATCAGTCTAGTTTCCATTACCATTAATCCGGCATATGACACTCCTGAAGTATTAGCCGATTATGCCCAAAAATATGATATAACTCATCCAAATTGGCATTTACTTACTGGGGATCAAGAGATGATTTACCAAATGGCCAATAAAGGCTTTAATCTATACGTGGGCCCTGGCTCAGAAGTTGATGGTGGTTTTGAACACTCAGGATTTTTTGCTTTAGTCGATCGTCAAGGAAACATTCGATCGCGCTTTGATCAATATGGAAACCCGATAATTTATTATGATGGTTTAGAGTTAGCCCAAGTTTCCAAATTAATTAACGATATTCGTATGCTTCTAAAAGAAAAATGATGAAACAGTTTTTGCAATCTCGATATAAATTTGTGATATGGGCCCTTTCGGTACTTATCCCTGTAGTTGTTGCCATATTATTTCGCGTTCGCCTTCCAGAGGTTGAGCCACTTATGTTTTTACCGCCGATTTATGCGGGTATTAATGCCATAACCGCGGTGCTTTTAGTAGCGGCTGTACTGCAAATTAAAAAAGGAAATCGGGCATTGCATGAGCGATTAATGTCGATTGCTATTTTGTGTTCTATTGCTTTTTTGGTGATGTATGTTGCGTATCACATGACCTCTGATCCCACCCCTTACGGTGGTGAAGGCTTTCTAAGAGGGGCTTATTATTTTATCCTGATCAGTCATATCATTTTGTCAATATCGGTAATCCCCTTAGTGCTTTTCACTTATTTTTATGCGAGCACGGAGCAATTTGTACAGCATAAAAAAATCGCTAAAATCACTTTTCCTATTTGGCTTTACGTGGCGGTAACTGGAGTAATTGTTTATTTGATGATTGCGCCTTACTATGCCTAGGGGAGCCACCAAAAATCTACTTTTAATCATTGCCTTGGTCTTTTTTTCGGTCGAGTTTAATTCACTCTTTGCCCAATGTGCGATGTGCCGTGCGGTATTGGAGAGTGATCCCTCAGGGCAAGCGGCCAAGGGGATCAATAACGGCATCGTTTACCTTATGGTTTTTCCGTATCTCTTGGTCGGAGCCGTTGGTTATGCCGTTTATAAAATAAGACGTTCAAAGTCTTAACAAAGATTTCACACAATTAACGCATGTAGGGGCTTATTTTTGGGCCTTTAGCAGAGATAATGATTGAAATCAACAACCTACATAAATCCTACACCGTAGGACAAAATCAGCTTCACGTTCTTAAGGGTATAAATTTTTCGGTAAATTCTGGGGAGATGGTCGCGATTATGGGGTCATCGGGCTCTGGAAAATCGACTTTTCTCAATATTCTTGGTATGCTCGACGAGGCGGACCAAGGAAGTTATATTTTGGATGGTACGCCAATTAAAAACTTAAATGAATCCCTTGCGGCACGTTACCGCAATCAATTTTTGGGGTTTATTTTTCAGTCCTTTAATCTTATTTCCTATAAGTCTGCTCTGGACAACGTTGCTTTGCCACTTTATTATCAAGGGGTGAAGCGTCAAGAGCGTACGGAGCGTGCAATGCATTATTTAGAAAAGGTGGGCTTGGCCAGCTGGGCAGAGCACCTGCCAAATGAACTTTCAGGAGGACAAAAACAACGTGTGGCCATTGCTCGTGCTTTGGCGAGTGATCCCAAGGTGCTTTTGGCCGATGAACCCACAGGAGCTTTAGATTCAAAAACCTCCTATGAGGTCATGGAACTGATTCAAGAAATTAACGATGAAGGCAAAACTATTTTGTGTGTGACCCATGAACTCGATATTGCTCATATGTGCCGCCGAATCGTTCACTTAAAGGATGGGTTGATTCTCAAAGACGAACAGGTGGAGCAGGTCCGCGCAAAAAATGCATTGAATGTTTAGTTTAGAGCGTTGGCAAGAAATTTTTGAAACGCTGAACAAGAACAGACTGCGTACTTTTCTTACTGCACTGTCTGTAGCTTCAGGAATCTTTATTTTGGTGATCCTGCTCGGGGTGAGTACGGGGATTCAAAATGGGGTTCAATCTGAGTTTGAACAAGATGCGACCAATAGAATTTCGGTTTGGACTGGGGTCACGACTAAGGAGCACAAGGGGCTTAATCCTGGACGTTATATCCAACTCAAAAATGAAGATTTTAATTTGATTTCTTCAAACTACCGAGACTACATAGAATACGAAACCCCAATTTTTTCTATTTGGGGAGGCGCCGTTAGCTACAAAGACCAAAGTGGTAATTACCGTGTAGAAGGGGCTTATCCCGATCAGCAGTTTATCGAAAATGAAACGATGGTTTCAGGTCGATTTATTAACCAAAGTGATTTAAATCAGGCGGCAAAAGTTGCGGTGATCGGTAATCAAATGAAATTAGATCTTTTTAAGGAGGTTGATCCGATCGGGGAACAAATTGACATTCAAGGCATTAATTTTATTGTAGTTGGGGTATATAGTGATCCAGGAGGTAATCGAGAAGAGAATCGCATTTTTTTGCCCTTAAGCACAGCCCAAAAAGTTTATAATGCCCAAGATAAATTACGCTCTCTGGCTTACACAGTAAAAATGAGCGATAATTTTGAACAAGCGGTATCCCTTTCGAGTGCAATGACCGAAAGGATCGATAGCGATTTGCGTCAGAAGTTCAGCATTGCACCGGACGACCAATCTGCTGTTCGCGTGATGAATACTTTGGAGGAAGCAAAAAAAATATATGGTTTAATTGATACCATCAGGGCCGTTTTTTGGTTCATCGGTATTGGAACTATTATTGCAGGAATTGTTGGAGTAAGCAATATTATGCTCATTGTGGTTAAAGAACGAACAAAAGAGATTGGCATAAGAAAAGCCCTTGGGGCTTTACCATGGTCCATTATCGGTATGATTCTTCAAGAAGCCATATTTATTACGGCATTGGCGGGTTTTGTCGGTCTATTTCTAGGCGTGGGTCTGCTTGAGCTGATTGGGCCGATGGTTGATTCTGCCTTTATCAAGTATCCACAAGTGGACTTTACTACAGCCATGACCACAGTATTTGTGCTCATTACAGCGGGAGCCTTGGCGGGATTTATTCCTGCACAGAGAGCCGCACACATTAAACCTATTGAGGCCTTAAGAGACGAATAATGCTACAAAAAGAACGCTGGGACGAAATACTCGAGGCACTCAATGCCAACCGCTTTAGAACCATTATGACTGCTTTTGGCGTCTTTTGGGGGATTTTTATTTTGGTCATTTTACTCGCGCTCACAAATGGTCTAAAAAATGGCGTTCAGGCGGATTTTGGAGACTTTGCCACGAATACGATTTTTATGTGGACCCAAAGCACATCGATGCCGTATCAGGGCTTTACCAAAGGGCGTAATTTTAATTTTAGGCAGTCTGATGTGGCCTTACTCAAAGAAAAATTTCCTGAATTGCGCTTTGTCTCACCGCGAAATCAATTAGGGGGGTTTAGGGGATCAAACAACGTTACGCGTGGGGATAAAACAGGGGCCTTCAATATTTATGGTGATAACCCAGAATACATCAACCAAGAACCTTTAGATGTTTTAAAAGGGCGCTTTTTGTCTTACTCTGATATTCAAGATGAGCGAAAAGTAGCTGTAGTTGGAACTGATGTAATCAAGAGTTTATTTGATTTTGGAGAAGAACCTATAGGGTCGTATATAAAAATCAATGGGATAAATTTTATGGTTATTGGTGTGGTTAAAAAAACCTCAAGCCAAGGGGATAACCAAGAAGACGCCAACACCATTTATATTCCATTTTCAACTTTTGGCAAGGCATTTAATTATGGGGATATCGTAGGCTGGATGGCCATTACCGCTATTGATGAAGTGCCTATCACCCAAATTAAGCCACAAATCATGAAGGAAATGCGGGCGGCGCACAAGGTCCATCCGGACGATGAGCGGGCCATTGGCCATTTTGATTTGGCAGAGCAATTTCAAAAGATTACCGGCTTGTTCTCAATTTTGAGCTTTGTCGGCTATTTTGTCGGGGCTTTAGTGTTGATGTCCGGGGTTATTGGAATTAGTAATATCATGCTTATCGTGGTAAAGGAACGCACCAAAGAAATCGGGATAAGAAGGGCTCTCGGAGCTACGCCAAGAGAAATTCGGGGTCAAGTGTTACAAGAATCTATGTTTTTGACTCTTATATCTGGGATGGCAGGTATTAGTTTTGCCGCCGGATTAATTTGGATCATGAATACACTTTTGGATGCCGCCGGATCCGTTGAAAATTTTGCAAACCCGTCGGTGAGTGTCGGCGTTATTTTTATCGCCTTAACCATTTTAGTTATCTCTGGATTACTCGCTGGTATGATTCCTGCAACCCGTGCCACTCAAATGAAACCCGTCGATGCCTTGCGCATGGATTAACAAAACATGAATAAAAAGTATTAATACAACCAACAATGAAAAGAAGAGGAACTTTAATCACGTTAATTATTATCGGTGTCTTATTTATCCTAGGGGTACGCTACATCTGGCTTAAGGATCAGCAAGACCCTATTGTTTATCAGTACGATCAGGCGACCATAGGTTCGGTTGTTAAAAAGACCGTGGCTACAGGAAGTATTGTTCCTAAGGAAGAGGTGCTTATCAAGCCCAATATTTCTGGAATTATTGACGCCATTTTTGTGGAGGCAGGCCAAACAGTGGTCACCGGCGATTTAATTGCAAAAGTCCGCGTAGTTCCGAACATCAATGCGCTGAATAGTGCCCAAAACAATATTAAAGCGGCAAAGACACAAGTAGAAACAGCCCGATTGGCCTTGGAGCGTCAAACAAGCATATACGAGCGTCAACAGGTTTTGTTTCAAAGAGGAGTAATCTCGGCAAACGAATTTGATACGGCGCGATTATCTTTTGATCAAGCGACCCAGCGATACAATCAAGAACAAGTCAACTTGCGCGCGGCAGAACAGACCTTTGATATTGTTAAAACAGGGTCAACCCAGGGGCTTGGAGCTGTGGCTAACACAGAAATTCGGGCAACGGTTTCAGGGATGGTTCTGGATGTCCCTGTCAAAGTAGGAAATCAGGTCATTGAGTCTAATAATTTTAATGACGGAACGACTATCGCAATTTTGGCGGACGTCAATAAAATGATTTTTGAGGGAAAAGTAGACGAGAGTGAAGTTGGAAAGATCAAAGAGAATTTGGCCTTAGAAATTACCGTTGGTGCAATCGAAGATAAGTCTTTTGATGCCGTATTGGATTATATCGCTCCCAAAGGCATTGAGGAGAACGGCGCAGTACAATTTGAAATAAAGGGAAGTTTAAGCAAAAAGGACACCACGTTTATTCGCGCGGGTCTCAGTGCTAATGCCTCGATTATTTTGGCGCGAGCCGATAGTGTGCTCACCGTAAAAGAGTCTTTAATTCAGTATGATCGAGAAACACAACAAGCCTTTGTTGAAGTTGAAACTGGTGATCAGGATTTTGAGCGTAGAGACGTAACCTTGGGCATCAGTGACGGTTTAATTGTGGAAGTCTTATCGGGAGTGACACAAGAGGACAAAATAAAAGTGTGGAATCAACTCAAACAACCCGACGGAAGGCCTTAAGCTAAGCTGAAGAATCTTACCTTTGTGTTGCAATACGTATAAAAACCCGTTTGGGTCGAATTAAAATTATGAAACGATTTGCTATTGTTATTGCGTTAGTGACAACCATGTCCGCCAGCGCTCAAACGAAAAAATGGACCTTACAAGAGTGCGTTGAATACGCGATGTCCAATAATATCTCTCTAAAACAAAGTGTTTTAGATCAAGAGCTTGCTCGCCTTGATAAGGCCGATGCAATAGGGGCGTATTTACCAAACTTAAATGGTTCAATGTCCAATGCCTGGAACACCGGTCTTACGCAAAATGTAACCACGGGTGTCTTGGAAAATCAAACCTCAAGAAACTCATCTTACAGTGTAACGGCGAGCATCTCAGTTTTTCAAGGGTTACGGAATTTAAGAAGCTTGCAACGCGCCAAAATAAATACCATGGCCGCTCAGTATGGCTTAGAGAAAATGCAGGATGACATTGCCCTATTTGTAGCCAATGCATTTTTGCAAGTCCTCACTAATAAAGCCAATGTCGCGGTTTTAGAAGCTCAGAACCAGGTGACCGTTGGGCAAATAGAACGCACCCAAGAACTGGTCAATGCCGGCGTTCTTCCTGAAGGAGATTTACTTGAGATTCAAGCGGCAGATGCCACTGAAAAGCAGAATATTGTTGCCGCCCAAAATGGGGTGACTTTATCCCTGATCAATTTAGCTCAGTTATTACAGATCCGCGATTACGATAATTTTGATATTGTCGATCAAGGCTACGATATTTTGGGAACAGAAATATTAGAAAAAACACCACAACAACTCGTGGCTGCTGCACAGGAGTACCGAAAAGAAGTCCTTATCGCAGAAACCAATGTGGCCCTTGCTCAAAAGGATTTGCAGATTGCACGTAGTGCTTATTTGCCCTCTATTGGCGCATTTTTTAATTACAATACTCGAGAGTCCGACCGTTTTAGTGGCATAACGACCATAATCGATTCTGATAATCCCGTGGTGAGCACTGCTGATCCCATCGGATTTGTTGATGGGAGCGGGGCAGCTGTTTACGGATTTGCGCCAAACATAATCGGTTATCAAGAATTAGCGGCTAAGCCTTTTCAGGAACAGCTTTACTTAAATGATGGGATTTCCTATGGGGTTCAAATGAACATTCCCATCTTTAACGGAAACAGTACGCGAAATAACGTAAAGCGAAGCAAACTTAATCTTATGCGACGTGAATTGCTCTTGGAACAGGCCAAAATGGATTTGGAGAGCACGGTATATCAGGCCTTTGTTGATGCAAAAGGTGCATTAAAATCTTATGATGCCTCTGTGAAGGCGATGAATTCTCAGCAACTCGCTTATCAGTACGCGCAACAACGATATGACGTAGGACTGATTAATGCTTTTGATTTTAGCCAGTCTAAAACCCGCTATGACAATGCGGTTATCGACGTGAATCGCGCGAAATACGATTATATTTTTAAATTGAAAGTTTTAGAGTTGTATTTTGGTGTTCCTGTTTCGGAATTAAAATTTTAATTATGACCTCGAAAAAACGCCTTTGGATTGTAATAGCAATTATTGTATTGATTGTCATTCTTGTCGCCGGGAAGAAGTTCTTTGGTAAGGACGAGAATCAACGACTTGTTGATGTGGAAGAAGTGATTGCCCGTGACCTTACGCAGAGTGTCGCGGCAACTGGCAAAATTCAGCCAGAAATCGAAGTTATGTTGTCTTCTGAGGTTTCAGGTGAAATTATTGAATTGCCAATAAGTGAGGGGGATCAGGTTCAAAAGGGCGATTTGTTGGTGCGTATTAACCCAGATTTAATTCAATCTGCGCTTCGTCAGGCAGAGGCGGGATTACAAAACGCCAAAGCGGGTCTTGCTCAGGCAGAGGCTTCTTTGCGCAACGCACGATTAAATTATGATCGAAACAAAACCCTATTTGAAAAAGGCGTGATTTCCAAAAGTGAATGGGATCGAACCGTGGCCGATTTTGAAATGGCCGAGGCCACGAGAAACTCGGCATTTTTCTCCGTAGAAAGTGCTCGTTCTAACGTACAGCAAGGCCAAGATAATTTAAATCGGACTTCGATTTTTGCGCCGATGTCTGGAACTATATCCAAATTAGCCGTGGAGCTCGGTGAGCGCGTGGTGGGGACCGCACAAATGGCGGGTACGGAGATTGTACGCGTGGCGGACCTTTCGAACATGGAGGTTGAGGTTGATGTCAATGAAAATGATATTGTAAAGGTTTCCATCGGAGATACCACCGAAGTAGAGGTGGACGCTTATTTAAAGCGGGTATTTAAGGGCGTTGTGACAGAAATTGCTAATTCTGCTGAGTCGACTCTTTCTGTGGACCAAGTGACCAATTTCAAAGTAAAAGTTCGGATCCTGCCGGAATCGTATCAGGACCTTATGGAAGGTAAACCAGAACACTACGCTCCATTCAGGCCTGGTATGACGGCTACTGTGGATATTCAAACAGAACGTCGTAATGATGTCATTGCCATTCCTATAAGCGCAGTGGTCATCAAAACGGATACGACTGCACGAAAACCAGGAGCTCCTGCGCCAAAGCTTGACCTTAACGCTGAACGATTTGA
>RFXU01000290.1 GCA_009921505.1 Flavobacteriaceae bacterium | reverse complement strand
AATTCTCAGGTCGCGGCCATAGTGAAGCGGTGGGATGAAGTATTGTTTAATGCTGTGAGCCAAGTGAGTGATTCGCCTTATAGTGTCGTTTATTATACCAATGAGCCTTGGGATGGTCGGGATACTCAAAGTCGATCCATTCAGACAAACCTTGGAGAAATTATTACCAGCGCTATGGCTCACGCCTTCGATCCACCTCTTGATGGAGCGATTGTCAACGGGGGGTCTATTCGACTCGATGATTTTTTAGAAGGCGGAATTACCCCAATCGATTTTTTCCGGGTACTGCCTTTTGGCGATGGCGTGCTTAGAGTACAAATGACGGGCGCTTTACTTTCAGAAATTTTAAGCTACGGGGAAGCGCAAAAAGGCGATGGGGCCTATTTACAGCGCTATGGACTCGAGCAAGGGAAAGATCAGCTTTGGAAGATTGGAGGCAAAACCATTGAGTCGGATCAGCTTTATTGGATTGCGACCAGTGAATTTTTGTTACAGGGCTATGATATTCCATTTTTAACTCAAAACAACCCTGACGTGCGCGCAATTATATTTCCTCAAGAGGAAGAGGTTGCTGCGGACATAAGACAATCAATAATCGAATATTTAAAGCATGAAAAAATTAACTAAACTGTTGCGTCCATTAGGTATGTTGGGACTCATTGCGCTTGTGGTGATTCAATTTGTCCCCGTTGAATTGAATAATGGGGGTTATGAATCCGTCCACGCTTTTGAGCAAGAAACCCAAGTAAGTCCAGAATTATCTGTCCTATTTAAAGCCAATTGCTATGATTGCCATAGCAATCAAACGCAGTATCCATGGTATAGTTCCATTGCCCCAGTAAACTTCTGGTTAGCGGAGCACGTCGCCGATGGTAAAAAGCATTTTAATGTTGCGCAATGGTCTGAGTATTCCACTAAACGAAAGGATCATAAATTAGAGGAACTTATCGAAGAGGTGGAAGAAGCTGAAATGCCCTTGCCCTCGTATACCTGGGTTCACGGTAATTTAACTGATGAGCAGCGCCAAAATTTGATCGATTGGGCACAAATGGCGCGTTTGTCTTATCGCGTTGAGGAGGCCTCTGGGCCCGTTGAAGCGCATTGAATTAATAAAATCATTTCGAAATAATCTTGAGTTTAGTTGTATCTTTGCATGCAATTAAATAAAATCGCCGTTTGGTCGGTGTTAAATTAATTGCAATGAAGGCACACGAAAGCAAAATTCTAGGAGAAGGGTTAACCTATGATGACGTTCTGTTGGTTCCCGCCTATTCAGAAGTTCTCCCACGCGAAGTTTCTATCGCAACAAAATTTTCACGCAACATCACGCTCAATGTTCCTATAGTTTCTGCGGCTATGGATACCGTGACCGAAAGTGCCATGGCTATTGCCATCGCTCGTGAGGGTGGAATTGGTGTCCTTCATAAAAACATGAGCATCGAAAAACAAGCGGCAGAGGTGCGTAAGGTAAAACGGGCCGAATCAGGAATGATTCAAGATCCGGTGACCTTGAGTGCAAATCATACGGTTAAGGACGCACAGAATACGATGCGCGATTACAGTATCGGTGGCATCCCGATTGTCGATGATCAGGGTAAATTAATCGGTATCGTTACCAACCGTGACTTGCGATTTGAAAAAAACTATGACAGACCACTGTCTCAAGTCATGACACCACAACCCCTAGTTACTGCAGCAAAGGGGACCAGTTTGGCAGATGCCGAAATCATTTTACAAGAAAAGAAAATTGAAAAACTTCCTGTGGTTTCTGAAGACCAGACTTTGCTCGGCCTGATCACCTTTAGAGACATTACAAAACTGACCTTAAAACCAACGGCAAATAAAGATAGTTTTGGTCGTTTGCGCGTCGCAGCGGCTTTAGGGGTCACTGCTGATGCAGTTGAACGCGCCTCTGCTTTGGTTCAGGCTCAAGTTGACGCAGTCATTATTGATACAGCGCACGGTCATACTAAAGGAGTTGTTGAGGTATTAAAAGCGGTAAAGACCAAG
>RFXU01000289.1 GCA_009921505.1 Flavobacteriaceae bacterium | reverse complement strand
CTTGATAAACGAGATTCACCAAATATTCCATTTATTTTTCCAGATAAATATGAAACAGAACTTAATGGACTTGCAGAAATAAGAAAAAAAATCTTTTCAAATTGGGAAAATCTGAAATACCAAGATCATTGGATTCATGGATATTTTAATCCAAATTTTAGTTTTGATAGCTTTTGTGATGAGGTAATGAACAGACCCTCAACTAATAATTATATGCTGTTGTTAAATGCTAATAATGAATGCGCATCATACTTTGATCAAATAGGAAGCAATAAATGGAAGATTTTTACAGACAGGATCATAGAGCTTTTAAAAAAGAATGATACTGAATTAATTTATCCTGAAGAATATGGAACCATAGTTTCAGTCATGTATTACTCAGATATAAATAATATTCTCGATTATTATGAAGCATTCATGGATATCTTTATAAGCGTTAGATGTAAATCCTGCAATGATGCTGAAGAACTTTTTGATTTTATGGAAGCATACGAAGATCTGGGTGAAGTGTCATATGGGCAAGCTGATGCTATGAGATATATAAGGATGAATCACGTTGAATATTTGAGTGAAAAATACTTTTGGGACTCTAAAGAAATAACTTTATGGGGCGATGATCTTATAGAACTTATTGAGCAGGATATAGCCTACATAAAAAATAAAATGCTAAACAAAGAAGAAGATAGTTCGAGGTATTTAAGTGAATTTCAGCTAACTTACCTAGATGCAAACAACAATATTTTTAACCAGTTAGTAAATAATAATAGCTGTAATCAAGCAATGAAATTCTACAATCAATTCAAAATGTTGGATAGAAAAGTAATTAGTGATTTGATTTATACTGAGCTTAATGAAAGCACGGCTCGATGAGGCTCTCTATAACGGTATTGAGCGCGGCATTTTGATTGGGGATCAAGAGGTCCTTGATCAATTACAAAATGCCACTGGGCTATATAAAGATTACATGACGCTACGCGGCAAGTCGGGAGGTAAGAACCTAAATCAAGCCGACAACGCGGCAAACGCATTACTAGAAATGCTGAGCGCCGGTAATTACACAGGACCGAAAGTTGCTAGTTTCTTGTTTGGCCACCATCAGTTTAATCCAAATCAAGCCGTTCCCATTATGCTTGATAAGTTGAAAAAAGTGTTGCCGCCTAATGAGTATGCGGCTTTTGTGGCAAACGTAAAAAACGGAATACTCACGAAAGCTGTTACCAATCCGCAGGGCTTTGTCTCGCGCAAGGCAATCGTCAATAACTTCAATGACGTTTTTGTCAAACAGCGAGCTATTATCAACAAACTGTTTACGCCTGAAGAGCTGGCTAACCTCAAACAGTTCCGTGACGATGTCTTACCCACCTTGTGGGCTGAGACTGTAGGCAACCCATCAAGATCGGCTACTACTATGCTTGCTGCTCTTGGAAGGCGTAATCTCCTGCAAAGTGTTCCAGTTGTCCGTAAATTTACTTCTGACATTGAAGCGGGTATGGCAAAAGCGGAAAAATCCGCGCAAGCTAGAGATGCTACTCGGCAAAAAGTGCGCAACCTACAGTTGCCGGCTTTGAGCCAATCAGCGCAATCCACTTTGCGTATTTTGCTTGATGAGCAGGCTGAGGAAGCAGATGGCATAGAGCTTCCTGAGGAGACTCGGCAAATGCTTAATGATCAGCTTCAAGATATTGAAGATCAGCCACCGATGGTTGATGAGGATATCAGCGAAGATCCTATAGCAATGCAGCCAGCTCCTGCGCCTTCGCCAATGCAAATGCCGAGCTTTGAGCCACTGCCCCAAACATCGGCACCCATGGGATTGCCAACAACGCCGCTATCCCCCGGCCTCCTCCCCTCCGAAGAGGACCGAGAGATAGCTATGCGTCGTCAGCAGGGGATTGCGGGATTGATGGTATAGACTCTTCTGGTTGCGCTGGGAAGGCTACAATCAAGGCTCCGTCTACATTCCAATCTAGCTCGTACCCCATTGCCGAGTCTCCCGGCAATTCGATAATT
>RFXU01000288.1 GCA_009921505.1 Flavobacteriaceae bacterium | reverse complement strand
AAGATGGATGAAACTGTTGAGCGTATGGTCGAACTTGCAGCGATGGCGCGTAAAGATGGAATGATGGCCCTAGAAGGTCAGCCCGTGCCAGATAAGTTTTTCGAAAAAGGTATGCAAATGCTGGTTGACGGTGCTGATGAGCAAAAGCTGGTGAAGCAAATGAAATCTGAAATTGCTTCCATGAAGGCTAGACATCAGGCAAATCAGAGCGTTGTGCAGGGCTGGGTGGACGTCGCCCCCGCCATGGGCATGATTGGTACTCTTATTGGCCTTGTTTTGATGCTCGGCAACATGGGCGACCCAAAATCGATTGGACCGGCGATGGCCGTCGCGCTTTTGACCACCTTGTATGGAGCCTTCGTTGCGAACGTTTTATTTGCGCCTATCAAAGGCAAGCTTGAGTATTATACCGCCTACGAAATCACCTACCGAGAAATCGTTCTTGAGGGACTTCGTGGGATTGCGCGCAGCGAGTCTCCGCGCAACATTCAAGATAATATGGCGGCTGCGCTACCACCGAAACTTCAAGCAAAATTTGAAGTAGCAGCGTAATCTGAAGACAGCTCTAAGAAGGAAAGTTATTCGAAATGGCTGAGGAAGTCTTAGACGAAGAACAGGAAGAACAGGATTGCCCGAAATGTCCACCTGCCGGCGCTCCCGCTTGGATGGCAACATTTGCGGACATGGCTACTTTGTTGATGGCCTTTTTCGTTCTAATTCTTTCATTCGCTGAATTTAACGTCCCTAAATTTAAACAAATTTCAGGTTCGTTGCGTGAAGCTTTTGGTGTTCAGAAAGTTGTACCAGTTGTTGAACAACCAAAAGGTACAACTGTGATCTCGCTTGAATTCAGCCCTAACCCGACGCCGTCGCTCTCGACAACGCTGCGTCAGGATACAACCGAGCTGCAAAAACCAGAATTAGATTTGAAAACGAAAGAAGAAGATGCTCCTGAGGGTTCAGGGAAAGATAAAGAGAAAGATTCAGACTTTGATGGTGCCGGAGGCGAGGGGGCTGAGCAGCTTGATGCCACCGAATTGGCAAAGCAACTCAAGAAAGCAATCGATACTGGAGAGGTGACGGTTGAGACCCTTGGGGAGAATGTTGTCATTAATTTCCCTGAAGAAAAAACGTCTGCTGAAAATCTACAAACTATGATTTCACAAGCCTTAGAAGCTCTTAGCGAAGCTCGTAAGAACGCGGGTGCGTCTGAAACGGAGGTCTTATTTGGGGGTATAGAGGCAGAACTTTTGGAACTTGCCTCTGCAATGGATACCACTGAAGCTCAAAATGGTGAAAATTCCGGCGGCTCGTCTGCCGAAGAGCTAGAGAAAATTCAAAACGCATCTAGGACGACACAAGAACTCACCGTCGCTCTCAAAGAGCAAATTGATCAAGGTCTTGTAGCCGTTGAACAGCGCGAGGACAGTGTCTTCATTACAGTTGGCTCAGGCGGCGCTTTTCCATCTGGCACAGCAGACCTCACTGAAGAAGCTCGGAGAATACTTGATCGGATTGCACTTGCGTCTATGAGCCCTCAGGGGCAAATTACGGTCACGGGTCATACAGACAACGTTCCTATTTCTAATGCACAATTTAGAGATAACTGGGATCTTGCCGCTGGACGCGCCGCGAGTGTTGTCCAAGCAATTGAGCAGACAGGACTTATTGACGGTGATCGTCTGTCTGCTGTTAGCAAGGGCGAAATGGCACCAGTCGCGGACAATAGCACTATGTCTGGGCGAGAAGAAAATCGTAGGATTGAGATAGAAATAACATACTAATAGTAAACATTTTTTTCAAAGGTCGTTAGTGTAATTTTGGAGTTTTAATTCTATGGTTGAGGTAACTAAACCCGATTATTTAAGCCTGGTTAACAAGGGCGGTTCCGGGTTTAATATTTCAGAACTCGTTACCTCAATGGTGGCGTCTGAAATAGAGCCCAAAAGGATTCTTCAAAACACAAAATTAGAAAAAGTGGAAAACGCTATTTCTGGGATTGGTTACTTGTATTCCCAAGCAAA
>RFXU01000287.1 GCA_009921505.1 Flavobacteriaceae bacterium | reverse complement strand
TATTCTGCTTTGGATTGCGCAACAAATAATGCTCAAGTCTTCCCTCAAGTGGATCTGGGGTGTTTTTGACCATTGCCCAATAGGTCTTTTTGGTTTCGCGGGTGGCAAACATTTTATTGAGTCGTGTAAGGGCTTTGGAAGTCCGCGCAAACACGACTAATCCAGAAGTGGGGCGGTCCAAGCGATGTACGACCCCAAGAAATACAGCTCCTGGTTTGTTATACTTAATGGCAATATACTCTTTAACTACCTCAGAAAGGGCCTTATCTCCGGTTTTATCGCCCTGAACAATATCGCCGGGACGCTTGTTGACCACAATCAAGTGATTGTCTTCAAAAATTACTTGAAGATTATCGGCAGTAGAGTGTTGCATATGGCCCATAAGGCTTGATTTGACGAGGCAGTTTCAGTTCTAATACTGCTCTGAATCGTTTGGAAAGTCTTTTGATTTGACATCCGTAACATACTGACCAAAGGCATTACTCATGTCGTTGTAAAGGTCTAGATATCGACGTAAAAACCGCGGAGAGAATTCATGCGTCATCCCTAGCATATCATGGGTGACCAAAACCTGTCCATCGACACCACCGCCAGCACCAATACCGATCACCGGTACACTGACACTTTGAGCCACTTCAGTGGCAAGGGCCGCAGGTACTTTTTCTAAAACAATGGCAAAACAACCCATTTTTTCGAGCATGAGGGCGTCTTCGCGAAGCTTTTGGGCCTCAGCTTCTTCTCGGGCACGAACCGTGTAGGTTCCAAACTTATAAATCGATTGAGGGGTGAGGCCTAAGTGCCCCATAACTGGAATCCCAGCGTTAAGTATTTTCTTAATCGAGTCTTTGATTTCTTTACCGCCTTCGAGTTTAACGGCGTGAGCGCCACTTTCTTTCATGATACGAATTGCAGAGCGCAAAGCTTCTTTAGAATCACTTTGATAACTTCCAAAGGGTAAATCAACGACGACCAAAGCCCGTTCGATCCCACGAACCACAGAAGAAGCGTGATAAATCATTTGATCCAGGGTGATGGGGAGGGTAGTTTCGTGTCCTGCCATCACATTGGAGGCCGAATCGCCCACCAAAATCACATCAATGCCTGCAGCATCTACAATTTTGGCCATGGTAAAGTCATAAGCCGTGAGCATGGCAATCTTCTCGCCTTGCTCTTTCATATCCACCAAGGTTTTTACCGTGATGCGTTTGTAGTCTTTCTTTGCTGTAGACATAAGTTTTGTTTTGCTAGTGGGTAAAATTACTAATTAATACTGAGAGTTTTGAGACGGGTGGGGGAATCGAGATTTTGTGATGGCATGCTAAGGAGAGGAGCTATTCTTTATAGAGATTGCGCGGCAATCGAGGCAATCAAGGCAGTCAAGGCAACCAAATTCAGTAGTCGTGATCTACCCATGAAGTTTTAACAATCACTGATATTCACTTGTATGGCCAAACCACCGGTACTGGTTTCTTTGTATTTGGTGGTCATGTCTTGGGCCGTTTCCCACATAGTGGCAATTACTTTGTCCAAAGGGACTTTAGCCTTGGTTGGGTCAGCGTCTAGGGCCATTTCGCAGGCGTTAATGGCCTTTATGGCACCCATGGCATTGCGTTCAATACAGGGGATTTGAACCAGCCCCCCAATAGGATCACAAGTGAGGCCTAAATGGTGTTCCATGGCAATTTCTGCCGCCATCAATACTTGTGCAGGAGTACCCCCCATAAGCTCGGTCAAGGCCCCAGCGGCCATGGCCGAGGACACGCCGATCTCGGCTTGGCAGCCCCCAAGGGCTGCACTTATGGTGGCGCCCTTTTTAAACAAACTGCCTATTTCCCCGGCAACCATCAGGTATTGACGCACGTCTTCAAGGTTTGCGTCGTGATTTTCGATGACCATATAATACATCATCACTGCGGGAATCACCCCAGCACTGCCGTTGGTGGGCGCCGTAACGATGCGTCCTAAGGAGGCATTAACTTCGTTTACGGCCAGCGCAAAACAACTGACCCATTTTAGGATTTGACGAAATTTAACTTCAGT
>RFXU01000286.1 GCA_009921505.1 Flavobacteriaceae bacterium | reverse complement strand
CATGGAGCTAAATGGAGATCAGGAAACAAATGATCATGCCGTTAATTTGATGGCATCCTCATTTCCATTTATTACTGAGGTCAAGAATGCACATTTATCTATCATTTTTGCATCAAATAACATGGATTTTCTTGATGAATTACCGCCACACATAACTCAAAAAAATAAAAATTTAATCACTTCGTTACGCCCCAAAATGCGTCCTTCACTTCCCGAAAAACAACTGTATATTGCTGTGGGTTACTACAAAGATCCAGAGAATATATTAAAGGTAGAAAAACATATCGGTCTGACAGGCTATAACATTATGAGAACTTTTATCACTACTGGCAACGTGACAGGACAGCAAATCATTGTTGGACCATTCACCCAAAATCTTCAAATATCCAAAGCACTTGAGATCATAAGAATTCTTGGCTATGAAGATGCCTACGTTTCCAAAATGTAAAAGGGCAAATTTAGATTATAGATCTGCTGCGTCTAATTATTTGTTTTTGCCAAACTGCTTATTCATACTATCAAAAATGTTTTCCAAAGTGACTGAATTTTTGCAGTCATGAAAGATTTCTAGATTTAATTTTGCGTAAACAGGATCGCCAGCTGTTTGGACATTTTTATATTCTGGATTAAGTATAACCTGCAGTTTGTCGTCCTCGTTTGCCCGAATGAACGCTTCTCCGTGTCTAAAGCGGACGACCGCTCCCGAGTTCAAATTTTTTAGAGCAAAAGTATTGATATTGACTTCGCAATTAGTTTTTAAAGTAACTCTAGAAACAAATTCTGATTTTACCTCACTGTCTGACTTCAGATTATTACCAAAAATGCCAGCGAGCACAAAAGTCATCAAGAGAAGTATAGTAGTCCGCATTTACCTTAATCCGCATTAAAATCTATGTTCTACTTACCACTATAGTCACTTCTCGTGGAAGCCTATGATCTTTGATTACTTGAGAGTTCCCAAACTGTTTATTACAAAAGCTCAATATTTTTGGTAACTCCTCATAGCAAATATGTGAGTCTGAGATTTTTGCAACATTTTCTATCATTAAATTGAAGACCATCGAATTATCAGTAACATTCCATATTTTTTTCAGCTGATGTTTTAAATAATTTCGCCATGCTTCGAGGCTGGTATGCGGAGCGTAATTGAATGTACCTGACATCACACAAAAATCTGCGCTAGAAATATTCTTTATTCCAAACTGAAAACGAGAAATGTCACATGCAAAATATTTATTTTCGCAAAAGTCTATTAAATTCTGAGCTAGTTCAAAACCATTATACAGAGTTACATATTTTTCTTGATATTTTAATATGTAGTCTAATAAAGCGCCATATCCGCAACCAATATCGTTTATTGTGAAATGATTTTGATTGCGATTATTGTCTATAATATCGCGAATTATTTCAAATCGAGCGTGTTGTCTTTTCGAGCAAAACCACAAACTTGCCTCTGGCCTTGGCCCATAATTAGCAAAACGATCGGTAAACGTCTTGGTTATGTTTTCCTCAAGTTCATCAAAATTTTCATATATCATTGGTGCCTCTAAGCAATCTTACTCACGCCGTTTCCACTGCGGTTCCAGACACTGATACAATTACATAGTTTTTTCCGTCCAAATATGCGTTGGACAATTCCAAATTATACCCCAATATTGTGTTAGCGCCACGGCGTATTGCATTCGCCTTTAGTTCAATATCTGCCTCCTCAATAGTTGACCGTAATGAGGCGTGTTTGATTAGGTTATCTTTCCTCGAAAAAAACTTTTTGATTATAGATTTCTTCTTATGCGGCGAACTGGTCAAGGTGGCCTCACCATGAACTATCCCAAACCGTTTCCGAACTCTTAGATTTGTCGAAACTTCACTGGTGATAACCAAATCCTCAAATTTGTTGTAATAGTTATCAATAGACTTCAAATTACTCGGCCTGTGTACAGAATTTGCGGCTTGGACTTTAGTTTTAACAAGTGTTTTTACGTAACATGCTACACACATACCATCATAATCGCGTGCAACGTTAGATTCGGTGTATCCCATT
>RFXU01000285.1 GCA_009921505.1 Flavobacteriaceae bacterium | reverse complement strand
ATTATTGAGGGCCTTTCCTGTTGGACTGTTATGCAAACCTATCGGGAGGAGGTGATAGATTTTTTAGTGAACATTTATATTTGGGAAGTTACATGTTGGCTAAATATTGCTGCGGCGCAGAACATTTAACAATGCAATTGAAGCATTAAATTACTGGATTGCGTGCATTGGCTAAAATATCAGCAATGAAAACTTATTCGTGATGATGAAATAGGCATTTTTATGTGATGCACGCAGACAAGCCCTTAAAGTTACTTTACGCCCAAGTTCAAAATCTTACAAATACCTAAAATTTATCAGTCCCAACGTATAAACATTAAAGGGAAGTTTACTCTGATACCGTACCCGACCGCTCATGATGCACGGAGGCAATCATAATTCGATGTCTGGTAGACTATAGAACGCCTGTTTCAGCGCAATACCCCAGCCGTCTGAAATCATCGTGTAATATGGATCATGCGCATCAATGCGACGCTGCAGGCTAATTTGTAAACTGTCTTTATTATAAATCTGCAAATCTAACGGCAAGCCCACAGACAAATTTGCTTTAATGGTTGAATCAAAACTAACCAATAACAATTTCACCGCTGCAGCCCAACTGATATCCGGGTCGTAGGCGCGAACCAAAATAGGGCGGCCATATTTGGTTTCACCAATCTGAAAAAACGGTGTGTCATCATTGGCTTCGATAAAATTGCCTTCTGGATAAATCAGGAACAATCGTGGCGGACTACCTGCAATTTGCCCACCTAAAATGATCGATGCATTGAAAGCCGCATCCGCTCGCTGTCCAGCATCTGAATTTCGCGCGATAACCTCTCGTAAGGTATCACCGACAAGTCGCGCAATTTGAAACATGGACGGCGCCTCTAGGATCGAGGGCGCGCGTTCATTTGGTGCTTTTGAGCGCTCTTCTAACATGGAAATCACCGCCTGAGTGGTTGCCAGGTTGCCCGCGGTCATGATTGTAATGCATCGCTCACCTTTTGTTTCGAAAGTGAACATTTTACGAAAGGTCGATATATTATCGACCCCAGCGTTCGTCCGCGTATCCGACATAAATACCAACCCACGGTTCAACCGCATACCAATACAATATGTCATCTTCTTTGGCCCCTTACTGCTGAACAGATAAATGAACAGCTAATTTTTCTTGTGCCTGTCCGTATCTCAAACCTGATACAGGAGCTGCCTCACCATAGTCTAGCCCTGTTGCCAAACAAACATAACGATGATCAGGAGATATTCCATTTGATATGTCAAAGCCAACCCAACCTAACCCGTCAACATGCGCCTCTGCCCAGGCATGGGAAGCATTCTGATGTGTCCGGTCATCCATCAGCAAATATCCAGAGACATATCGAGCGGCGATTCCCTTTAGCCTACAACACGCAATGAAAATATGAGCGTGATCTTGACACACGCCATGCCCCGCCTTGGCTGCATCTTCCGCGCGCCAATATGCATTCGTCGCACCGATTTCATAAGTGATGGTAGATCGCACAATTGCGCTTAAATCGTGCAGCCAAGATACTGATCCAACATCTCCATGCACCCTCTCCGCTAAGGCCTTGCACTGCCTGCCAGCCTCTGTATAGCGCGTTTGTCTTTTAAATAGCCATAATTGCGCTGGCCCTGAGTGGCGTCCTATTACGCCTTGGGTATCCTGCACATCCACTGCGCCCTGGCAAGTGATGACAACCTGATCAGTGCCAGGATTCAAACTGACAAGGGTTAAGTGATTGTCATTATGATCCTTGTATTGAACCTGAATTTTCCCGCCTTCAATGTCTAAGCACCAATCTTCTATTTGCTGCCCAGGACGACCCCTCGGCGTCAGGCGCAGTTGCAGCAGCGAATAGGGCACTGCGGCATCATAATCGTAAACGGTTTTATGATTGATCAACAGCCGATGGGTCATTGGTAGAACCGAAAATCAATTTCAATTTGTTGGCCAACGTTGGCGATATTTTGTAAAAAATTTTGAATAAATTCGTGCAGCCCAGCATCAAAAATATCATCAATCGTTTTGGTGTTTGTTTGCTCAATCAAAGCATCGGCCAT
>RFXU01000284.1 GCA_009921505.1 Flavobacteriaceae bacterium | reverse complement strand
TAAATGCAACTTAATTTTAGGTAATTATGTACGGAATTAGCCCCAGTTTAAAAAGGTTCCGACGTTTTACTACTTCTCTCAAGACTTTACTTCTTCAGGTCGTATTAAGCGCACGAATCCCTATGGTGAACACTCAGTTCGCCTCAGTCTCTGTTTATTCGATTAATTCAGGACTTCGAGTATTTTTATTTGTTCTATTATCTGCTTTTGCCGCAATTCAATCTATTGAGGCTCAGATAATCAATGTAGATAATCCAAGTGGTGGTTTTGAAATTGATGGGAATTTAGAAGCCAATTCACCTACCAATGGCGCGGGAGACTGGGTAACCGGTTCCACGGGGTCTGGTGGATTTGTTTTCGACAGTTCTGGTAATCCATTAACAAACCTCACACAGCTCATTACAGATGAGTTTAATACAAACACAGATAATAGTTTCACAACTGGTTCAAAGGCTTTTGATGATCCCAATACTTGGTCTTGGACAAATTCATCGGTAACGGGTAAAGGGGACATCAACAACGTACTTTATCACATGGGAATGGATCAGTCTGTTCCTAGTGATCCACAGCAATGGTTAATGCTTGGGGCTGACCGTCGCTCGACTAACGGAACATCTTACATCGATTTTGAATTCTTTCAAGCTGGGATTACGGCTAATTCCGATTTTACGTTTACGTCGGCTGGACCCGATGGTGGAAGAACGGTAAATGATGTCTTGCTCACATTTGAGTATGGCAACGGAGGTTCAAATGTCAATATTTATTTTTATTTATGGGAACCTGATGGGGCTGGGGGATTTTTATATGAACTCAAGGAAACACTTAATACGGATAATGGATTTGGATACACAAATTTAAGCGTAATTAACATTCCGTTTGGAGCATTTAATGCGGTTACATACGATCCATATCAATTCGCTGAGGGTGGATTAAATTTAACGGACATCTTTGGAGGTTTGCCAGATCCTTGTCTTGGCGTGAGCTTTAGTAATGTGCTGATCAAGACAAAAAACTCAACTTCGCCAACTGCGGCTTTGAATGATTTTGTTGGTCCAATTAGTGTGGGACTAACGGTGAATTCTGCAGAGATTGCCTATGAGCCTTCAGTATATTGTTCTACTACAGGTCGAGGCTCAGTGGTCAACGCAAATGCTCGCGGACGAATGGTCGGTATTGCGCCAACAATTTCTGGGGTTCAAAATGGAATATTTACAGCCTCTCCTGCTGGTCTTTCAATTGACGCGAATACAGGGGTAATTGATGCGGACAACTCTAATATTGGTGTTTATACCATTACCTATACCTATACGACCAATGGTTGTACAAAATCTACTGACACCACTTTTGAAATCTATGGAAATCCTGATGCACCTGTCAGTGTTGGGGATCAATCTGAGTGTCAAGAAGTGCCAGTTCAAACTTTGCTCGCCACCGCAACTGTAGGAGTTGGAGAGTCTGTTGTTTGGTATGATGCGGCTTCAGGGGGCAATGTTGTAGCATCCCCAACTTTGAGCAGTGTCGGTACTGTGACCTATTACGCCGAGAGTGTTAATGACCTAACCTCATGTGTTAGTCTAACGAGAACTCCTGTTTCTCTCACGATCAGTGCTGCGCCTGCAGCGCCTTTAAGCACAGGCGATATTACTGAATGTGTATTGGACCCTGTACAGGTTTTAGATGCGAATGATGCCGTAACAGCGGTTGCTGATACCCAAATTGTTTGGTATGATGCTGCCACTGGGGGAAATGTTGTTGCTTCTCCAACGCTTGGCTCTTTAGGGTCTGTGACCTATTGGGCAGAAGCTGTTTCTACCAGATCGGCAGGAACATTCAATGATCCTGCGAGACGTCAATCTGCAAATCCGAATTCAAAAGATTTTTCTCGTGGTGGTAACGTCGTTATCTCTGGAAGACCAATTTCTGGATCACGTATTGCGGGTTGTACCTCGCTGACAAGAACATCGGTTACCTTAGAATTAATACCAACCCCTGTTGCAGGGATTACCAACAACACTGGGGATACTGAATTAACGTGTGATGTTACCGAGATTAGTTTAACGGCTACTGGCG
>RFXU01000283.1 GCA_009921505.1 Flavobacteriaceae bacterium | reverse complement strand
ACCTCTTGGTTATGAGCCAAGCGAGCTGACCACTGCTCCACCCCGCATTAATCTTCATATAAATCTTCCCAATCAAAATCATCTTCATCAATATGATCGTCATCAGTACCATCATACATTTTGTAGTAATCTTCATTGGGCTTTAAGACACGCAAATCTTGAATTGCTAGTTTTAAAAACATTAAATCAGCTTCATTATAGATGTCCGTTATAAACCATAGTGTGCCACAACCGCCTCCAGCGGTTTTAACATCACCGTGTTCATAATTCAACAAGTATTCTTTTAGTCGTTTCCCCCACTGCGTAATAATACGTATGGGTTTTTTACCGCCGCTTAACCGTTGCTCATCTTCAACAGTTAACTCTGTAATACTTGCGCAGTTATCATCATCAATTGTGATTTTACATCGTTTGATTTTAATGCTGCCTTTAGTGTGTGAATTGTCTGGAGTTTCTTTGGTACTCCACGGGACTTCACACGCTACATGCTCTACATAATAACTTTCGCCTTTTGCTTTGACGACCCACATTGGGATACTTGGATCTTCCAAGTGTTTTTTGTTAAAATGGAACACTGCTTCTTTACATGCAATTTCAATCTATGCCATCTCTGTTTCTCCTTTTGTAATAGCTTTGATTATGGTGCGCCCTACAGGTATCGAGCCTGCCTCCTAGGGTTTAGAATCCTGTGATCATCCATCTGACCCAAAGGCGCAAATCTGGCAGTCCGTTAGCCGACACAGCGTGGAATCCGTGCATCCGACCCCCTTCGCCGCAAGGGATATTTTGTTCTACAGTGTGTCCAGCGTCTGTTGCCACGGACTAACGACAACATCGTACATACTATAGCGGCGAGTATACTTTGGCGGAGCGACTGGGAGTCGAACCCAGTGAACCTAAAACGGTTCTACAGATTAGCAATCTGCTGCATTACCATCCTGCCCCCGCTCCTAATTTTGGCAAAGGTTGGAGGTAACGCTCCCCCGACTTCAGTTTTGGAGACTGACGTGATACTATTTCACCAAACCCTCATTTTTATTCTGTTCTAAAAGCACCCTCTGGGCTTTCAAATGCTAACACTAACTCACGCCACATACGTGGTGTAATCTGTATCAGTTCATCACGTCCAGTGACTTCATTATATTGTCTAAAATAAACAACATCGTCAGCTAGGTGACATTTAATATCCTCTAGTTGCCCAGTGTCGTCAACTACTGTGACAATTGTTTCGTCAAATTCCATTTCAACTGTATACATTGTGCTTCCTTTGTTTATGGTAGTCCAGGGTGGGATTGAACCACCGACCCCAGTCTTATCAGGACTGTGCTACTACCACTGAGCTACTGGACTATATTCATTATTTAGAAGATACACTGTAGGTCGCTCAACTCTACTGTCTGCATTCCTTGGGCATCAAATCCCACAAGCTAGTGTATCATCAAAATAATGGTGAGCCGTATAGGATTACTTTTTATTGTTAAGTAATCTTTTTGCTCTTTCGTAATTGTTACCTTTTGCTGCTAATCCTGCCTTTAACAATCCTTGACGAATATTTTTACTTTCGTTTAATATGGATAACAATTCTTCGTCGCTTACAATGTTAACTCCATTTGACGATGGTTTGTTTCTTCCTCTCCAAGTATCTGTTAAACTATGGCAGTTTGGACACAAACCTTCTAAATTTGTTCTTTCATTGTTAAGTCTATTTCCATCCTTGTGTTCTAATTCTAAACTTATTTGCTGCCCAAACCATTCATTTATTCCACATTTATTGCAACAAAAGTTTTGTTCTTCGAACACTCGTCTACGACGATTTTCCATTCCTAACTGTTCAAATGGAGTATCGAGGTATTTTTTCAACGCAGTTTCCTTGATTTTTCTAACCCATTGTTCTTTGTCGGCAATGTTAAAATTAGATTTTCGACCGTTAAGAGCCTCACTTTTTTTCTTTTTACTTTCTTCTGAAAACGTCCTACTATTAGCACATTTTCTTGAACAAAATTTCTTCTCTCCCCACTTACTGTAAGAATCAAAATTATTACCGCATTTTGGACATTCTTTAATCATAAT
>RFXU01000282.1 GCA_009921505.1 Flavobacteriaceae bacterium | reverse complement strand
CATAAAAAATAGGGGTGAGGTTAAAAATCCAATTACCCCAACATGGGATTCAGCGGGCAATTCAGATTCCGTATTTGACTTAGACCGTGTTTCGGCAACTGCACCCTCACCCATAATAGGAGCATACAGAATTTCATCGCTTGTGATCAGTGGCTCAGTCCCTTCAGAAGTCTTAATGGTCGCCTCGGCATGCGCCTGGGCCACGTACTTGGGTAAAAACTGAAATTGCCACGGTGTTGCGGGCACATCCACTACAGCCCCGATCGCGACATCCATCCCTAGGCTGCCCCAATCGTTAAAGGGTACCTGCCCCTGAATGAGCTGTCTAAAACTCATCGGCGCGGGATCGAACCCCTCTGTGTAACTGAGCTGATTCCCTAGATTACTGACTAAGACATCCCGAATTCTTGTGGCGCAATTATCATTAAAAAAGTCGTAGCGATAATCCTTATTTGCCGGTTCTGCATTCCATAACAGAAACGAAAATAGACGGTCTTTTTGCTCCTTTTCAAGATTTAAAACTTGCTCGCGAACACTGCGATTTTGTTTTTTATAATAATTGATAAACCCTTGGAAATAGCCAGCGCTCAAGGAATACAACAATTGTCCTTGAACAAATTTTCCGTAGAAATTAGGGGCGTTAAAGTCATAGGTTCCATAATTAAAGGTCCAGTCAATGTCATTGACTGGGTCTTTTACGCGAAATGCGCTATGACCAAATCGATCATACAATGCGGTTCCAGGTCCTACGGTCAATATGCTGATGGTAGCGCCCTCTGATAAAGTCTTCGGTCCTTTAGTTTGACCCAAGGCAATATGACTTTGTCCAAAGACCATTAACAAAAGCAAAACACCTGCCCAGGTCTGAAATGAGGTTTTGAACATAATAGTTTGTGGCCCTTTGATTTTAACTGTGCTGCTCATTCGGTTTGGATTAAAGGACATCATGATCGTTACGCGTAAAATTATCTAAAATAGGACCAATCCAAGGTCAAGGAAAAAATATTGCTGTACAAGGCCGTGCTTTGGTCGCCAATATCGGTCAAAGCGTAATCCACTTTGATGCCCTTGTATTTGAAACCAAGGCCCAGATTAGGTTGAAACTCCGTAGTTGTATCGCCAAAAATATCTACACCATTTTGAAGATTTCCTGCACCCATGCGTGCATAAACGATGTCCAGATACCCAAATTCTAGACCCAAAGCGGGCGTCATGCTAAAACCTTGTGTTGCGATGATATCATTGGTTTGAGTAAAACGCATATTCAAATCAAGTTCAGCGCGCAGGCTCATATCTGCGCGAAATTCCCAAAGGCGCGAGACGCCAAGCTGCGCTTTAGGCAAGGTGAGCTCTGTAGTTTCAGGAGCCTCTTGATTTTGACCAAAAACAGCACCAGAAATCGTACTAAACGCCTCTTGATTGACCTGCCAAGTATTAAATGTCGTGGTGATATCACGCAGCATTAATCCAAACTGCCAACGATCTCTAATCTTGTATTGCATCCCAAGATCAAATCCAAAGCCCCACGAACTGGCAAAATCGCCAATGATCCGACGAATGATTTTGGCATTACCCCCAAGCTCAATCCCAGAGAGCTGGAGTCTTTTGGCAAAAGAAAACGTAAGCGCATAATCCGCGGCACTAAATAAAGTGATGTTATCGTAATTGATATTGCCTTGACTGTCGATGAGTTGGGTCGTGTTTAGAATATTGTCTACTCCAAAACGGATCAAAGAAATCCCCACCGCCCGGTCTTGGTCCAATGGCATGGCAAAAGCGGCGTAATCGTAATTCGCGATATTGGCAAAGTAGGAGGCGTGCATCAGCCCCATTTGCTGGTCTTCTAAAGATAAAAGTCCTGCCGGATTCCAATAACCCGAGTGCACATCACCGCTCGAAGCGACTACCGCGCTGGCCATTCCTAAAGCCCCCGCATCGACACCAATATTCAAAAATTCATTCGAATATTTGCGGCTGGTTTGGGCGTAAAGCGTAACACTCAACAGGGTGAACGTCCAAAAAATAATCGGTCTTGTCATAGCTCAAACAAATATCACACTATTTTTATGA
>RFXU01000281.1 GCA_009921505.1 Flavobacteriaceae bacterium | reverse complement strand
GTGGAAGGTGTGGAACATGTGGAAGGTTTTTGAGAGTGGATAATCTTGGAGCCCCTAGGCCGATTTAAATCTCTTGAATCAGTACAATCCCTAATCGTCATTAGGGTGTAATTCTTTTTACTTATTGGACATCGGAAGTTTTGGTATGTTGCTTTTGACACATGCCATTATGCCTGTAAGGTGATTTTATGACAGACGAGTTCTACGTTTATATTTATCGCGACCCAATAGATGAAACGCCAGTATATGTTGGCAAAGGAAAAGGGTCGCGTGCTTTGAGTCATATAAGTGATAGGGCGCGAACAAATAACCGACTAGGAAAACTGATTGCCAATAGAACTAAATTGGGGCTTGTCGTAGAGCCCGAGATAGTTGCCTATTGTAATGAAAGAAACGCATTGCTTATCGAGCAAGCATTAATTTCATATTTCGGGCGTTCGGAGTTGAGCCTAGGCCCATTATTCAACTCTACTGATGGTGGCGATGGAGTATCCAATCCTAGCCAAGAAGTACGAGGGAAACAGGCATCAGCGCAAGAGAAGAGATGGGGAACTAAAACACATGATTTTATAAATGCCTTTACCAACGAAGAGTTTACTGGAAAGCCAGTCGAATTGGCGGCAAAGCTTGGAATTAACCAGAGAGCTATTCACAAACTTTTTAATCACGATAACATTCACTCAGTTGCAGGTTGGTGTCTAAAGGGTAATGAGCGTTTAGTGAATGCTTACAATGTAAGCTACCAATTCAAAAACGTATTGCTTCTGCGTTCCCTGTCGCCACAGAGTAGAGCAACAGGAACACTGGGACAATGACAATTTTTATTGATGCCGACGCCTGTCCGGTTAAGGCAGAGGTCGAAAGGGTCGGGACCCGTCACCAAATGCAAATGTATGTCGTCAGCAATGGCGGCATTCGGCCATCGCAAAATCCTCTTGTGCAAACCGTGGTGGTCGACGCATCGGCAGATGCGGCGGACAAATGGATCGCAGATGCCTGTCACGCGCAGGATATTGTGATCACCAATGACATTCCCTTGGCGGCTGCGGTGATCGAAAAAGGTGCAGTTGTGGTCAAGCCGAACGGGGAAATGATCAGTGACAAGAATATCGGATCCATTTTGGCGACACGCAATCTAATGGCCGATTTGCGCTCTGCCGATCCGTTTCTAAAAGGCGGGGGCCGCGCGTTTTCCAAATCTGACCGGTCGCGATTTTTAGATACGCTCGAACGCGCGGTAAATCTGTGTCGCATTCGGTCTTAGGTGCAGTTCAGGTCTAGGGAATAGCATTCGCGCGCAAATTGGGGTGTCAAAGTTTGTCGCACCACAAAATGCAGGCATTCCCTAAAACTGACTTGACCGTAAAATTAAAACACTCCAATCTGTCACTAAAATACCGCGCGTAAAAAATAAAGCTGCGCCCTGTAAAGTTAGGTAAAGTTCATGAAGGCCAGAAAAATCAGAAATATGGAAGAGTTTTCGGAGCTCAGCGGAATTTCGCGCCCAACAGTATCGAAATATTTTAACGATCCCAACAGTGTGCGGTCGTCCACACGGGAAAAGATTGAGCGCGCATTAGAGCAATTCGATTATCGCCCGAATATTTTTGCGATGAACCAAAATCGCAAACTGACCAAGAATATCGGCATTGTTGTTCCATATTTGGCGGATCCGTTTTTTGCGGAAATTGCGCGAAATATTGAACAGAAATGTATTGATGCAGGCTATCGCCCCACGCTGTTTAGCTCACATGGTGACCCCAATCTTGAAATCGAAATTTTGGATAACCTTCGTTCGCTCAAGCCAGCGGGGGTGTTGCTTGCGCCGCTTGGGCGGGCCTCTGACAAGGCGTCGATTGAACGGTTTTGCAAACATGTCCCAACCGTTCTGTTTGACAGCAACATCGAAGGAATGGGGCAGGCGTTTATTGGGTCTGACAATTTTAGCTTTGTGTCCCAGACGGTAGAATACCTGTGCAGAACGGGTGAAAGCCCTTGTTTTTATGAAATGAAATACCCCGCGAACCCGAACGCGAACAAACGGCGTATCGCGTATCTTGAGATGATGGAGCGTGTCGGCCAGACGCCTCAT
>RFXU01000029.1 GCA_009921505.1 Flavobacteriaceae bacterium | reverse complement strand
GCCAGTTCTTCAGGAACTCCGTGCTTGAGAATACTTCCTTCAAACATCAGATAAGTTCGATCGGTGATCGCCAGAGTCTCTTGAACGTTGTGATCGGTGATAAGAATCCCAATGTTTTTATTTTTGAGCTGGGCCACAATACGTTGAATGTCTTCCACAGCTACTGGGTCTACACCTGCAAAAGGTTCATCCAATAAAATAAAATGAGGATCGGTCGCCAACGCACGTGCGATTTCGGTACGGCGGCGTTCTCCACCACTGAGCAGATCTCCGCGATTGGTTCGGATATGTTGTAAGCCGAATTCATCAATTAAGGACTCCATTTTGGCTTCTTGTTCCGCCTTGCTGAGTTTAGTTAATTGTAATACACTGAGAATATTGTCCTCTATACTGAGTTTGCGAAAAACAGAAGCCTCCTGGGCTAAATACCCGATTCCGTTTTGTGCGCGTTTGTACATCGGGTAGGTCGTAATGTCTTGATCGTTTAAAAAGATGCGTCCACCATTGGGTTTGATCAATCCTACAATCATGTAAAATGAAGTGGTTTTTCCAGCTCCGTTCGGACCTAATAAGCCCACAATCTCTCCTTGATTGACTTCTAAGGATACGTTCTTTACCACCGAGCGGCCACGGTAAATCTTGTCCAATTTTTCAGCGCGAAGTTTCATAGATGTTATGGCTTAGTGACCAATTAAAGCGAAGGTAACAATTATTTTTCTAGGAGGTATGTCCGTTTAGGTCATCCCAGAATTCGACGGCGCGCCGCAGATGCGGAATGACGATGGTACCGCCAATCAGCAAAGAAATACTCATGGCTTCCATAACCTCTTCTTTGCTGATCCCAAGCTCAAAACAGGTTTGCAAGTGATACTTGACACAATCATCACAGCGCAACACTAGCGAATTGCCAAGGCCCAAGAGCTCTTTGGTTTTCACAGGAAGATGACCTTCCATATACGCATTGGTATCAAGATTGAATACGCGTTTGATGATTTTCTGATCTTCTTGCATCAACCGCTCATTCATGCGCTGACGATAAGCATTAAATTCTTCTACAGATTGGCCCATAAGATTATCGTTTCTTTTGTTGAATTTTTACCACACGTTTGGCAATCAAAATACTGATTTCGTACAAAATCAATACGGGGATCGAGACGATTACTTGACTCGCGATATCCGGTGGCGTAATGATGGCAGAAATAATCAATACGATGACTAGTGCGTATTTGCGATACTTTTTTAGCCACTCTGGAGTCACTAGGCCGATCTTGGTCAAAAAGTAGATGACTATGGGGAGTTGAAAAATTAATCCCGATGAGAGGGCACAGGCACGTACTAAAGCGATATAACTGCTTAAATCAAAGTCATTAAAGACTTGATCACTGACCTGATATGACCCCAAGAAATTAATCGAAAGTGGCGTGACGACATAATACCCAAACAATACGCCAAGAAAGAAAAGGACTGAGGCTACAAAAATAAAACCTTTAGCATTTTTTCTTTCGTTATCGTGTAATCCTGGACTGACAAATTTCCAAACTTCGTATAACACGTAAGGAAAAGCGATGATAAATCCAGCGGTAATAGAGGTCCAGATATGAGCTGAAAATTGTCCGGACATGGTGCGGCTTTGGATGCGAAAAGGCAATTCGGTAAAACAAAAGCTATCCAATCCAAGCGCTTGCGCAGAGCTACATAACAATTGATAGGTCGGAAAACTAGCACGTTTAGGGCCAAAAATGATGCCGTCAAAAATAAAGTCCTTCATCAAAAAAGCGACAAACCCCATGGAGACCACTGCAAGGGTCGCACGAATCAAATGCCAACGCAACTCTTCAAGATGGTCCAGAAAGGACATATCTTTTTCTGTATTTGGAAGCGCTTTTGCCATTAGATAATTCCTTCTTTACTTAAATTGTGAATATGAACAACCCCTGTATAGCGGCCATTTTCATGAGCGAGTATCTGGGTGATGCCATAGCGATCCATTAACTCCATCGCTTCAATAGCCATTGCGTCATTATCGATGAGCTTAGGGTTTTTGGTCATAATTTCTTGAGCGGTAAGTCCAGCGATATTGTCTACTTTGCTGAGCATACGTCGGAGATCTCCATCGGTGATGATCCCCACTATTTTCTCTCCATCAACGACAGCGGTCACACCGAGTAGATTCTCTGAAATTTCGACAATAACTTTTTTAAGGTCTGTTTCGGGACTGACTTGGGGTCGAGAGTTTAATGCGGTCAAATCACTCACCCGTAGATAAAGCTTTTTACCCAATGAACCACCCGGGTGCACCCGTGCAAAATCTTTGCTCGAAAATCCGCGCAGATTGAGTAAGGCCATGGCCAAGGCATCCCCCATGACGAGCTGGGCGGTCGTAGAAGTGGTGGGGGCCAAATTATTGGGGCAGGCCTCTTTTGCAACATATGCATTTAAAACAAAGTCGCTTTGCTGACCTAAAAAGGATTCCTTATTTGCAGTTAGGCCGATTAACTTATTGCCGCTCGCTTTTATCAAAGGAACTAAGACCTTTATTTCAGGGGTATTACCACTTTTTGATATGCAGATTACCGTATCATTTTCTTGGATGATCCCCAAGTCGCCATGAATGGCATCAGCAGCATGCATAAAAATCGCTGGGGTTCCCGTGGAATTCAAAGTGGCAACAATCTTGGTCGAAATATTGGCGCTTTTTCCAACGCCTGTAACGATAACTCGACCTTTAGATTGAAAAATATAGGCTACCGCCTGGGCAAATTCTTCGTCGATGAGTGTCGCTAGATGTTGAATGGCCTTAGCCTCAGTTTCTACGGTCTCTTTTGCGACTTGAATGATGGGTTTTAAATCGATCAAAATTTCACTTATTTAATTGGTACGCTGCTTAGATTTTTCTATCTTTAAAAGAGGTTTATTGCCGAGCAAGGCGGTTACTTCTTAGATACATCGCATCGCTAATGGTTGCAAAATTACAATTGTTCTCGAGTTCCCGCAATTTATTGTTATAAACTCCAGACAGAAACAAAATGAACAAAGAATACAGCAAAGAAGAATTATCCGCTGCGCTCAAGAATTATTTCGGTTTTTCGGGGTTTAAAGGTTTGCAGGAATCGGTCATTATGAATGTACTGGCCGGTCGAGATTCTTTTGTCATTATGCCCACAGGCGGGGGTAAATCACTCTGTTATCAGTTGCCGGCACTCATAAGTTCTGGCACAGCTATAGTGGTCTCCCCACTGATTGCCCTGATGAAAAATCAAGTGGACTTTTTAAAATCCTTGTCCGAGACTGAGGGTATTGCCCATGTACTTAATTCGTCTTTAACCAAAGCCGAGATCAAACAAGTCCGGTCTGATGTGCGCTCTGGCGTCACAAAATTACTTTATGTTGCTCCTGAATCCCTAACCAAAGAAGAAAATATAGAGTTTTTAAACCGCGTTACGATTTCATTTGTGGCCATTGACGAGGCCCACTGCATCTCTGAGTGGGGTCATGACTTTAGACCAGAATACCGCAATTTGCGCAAAATTATTCAGCGGTTGGGGGGAGAAATACCAATCATTGGCCTAACCGCTACAGCGACACCAAAAGTACAAGAGGACATATTAAAGAACCTTGGGATTCAAGAGGCGACCACGTTTAAAGCCTCATTTAATCGACCGAATTTATACTACGAAATCCGACCAAAAACCAAATCTGTTGATGCAGACATTACTCGTTTTGTTAAAAATAATGAAGGAAAAAGCGGGATTATATATTGTTTGAGTCGCAAGCGCGTTGAAGAATTAGCGCAAACCCTTCAAGTCAATGGCATACGTGCGATCCCTTATCACGCAGGATTAGACCCAAAAACAAGGGTTAAAAATCAAGACATGTTCCTTATGGAAGATGCGGACGTTGTCGTGGCAACCATTGCCTTTGGTATGGGAATCGATAAACCGGACGTTCGCTTTGTGATTCATAACGATATGCCCAAGAGTATAGAAAGTTATTACCAAGAGACGGGCAGAGCTGGTCGAGATGGAGGAGAGGGACATTGTTTGGCATTCTACAGTTACAAAGACATCGAGAAACTCGAAAAGTTCATGAGTGGGAAGCCTGTGGCAGAACAAGAGATTGGTTTAGCACTGCTTCAAGATGTTGTGGCCTTTGCTGAAACTTCTATTTCTCGTCGCAAATTTATCCTCCATTATTTTGGAGAAGAATTTGATAACGAAACTGGTGAAGGTGGTGATATGGATGATAATATGCGTCATCCAAAGAAAAAACACGAAGCCAAAGATCAACTTGTTGATTTACTCAAGGCCGTGGCTCAAACCCATCAAAAATACAAAGCCAAAGAAGTGGTGCATGTCATGCGCGGCAAGGTTAATCGCCATGTCTATTTTTGGCACTGGAAGTGATCGTCCATCTGAATATTGGATGGCTTTGATTCGCCAAGCCCTGGTTGCAGGTCTATTGACCAAAGACATAGAGACCTATGGTGTTTTAAAAATAAGTGGTGCAGGACATGCGTTTCTCAAGGCTCCTGCGTCCTTTTTAATGACTGAAGATCATAGCTATAAAGATGCAAACGACGATGTTGTGGTCAGTACAGCAGGTCAAGTAGGCGCCGTCGCAGATCAAACCCTATTTAAATTACTCAAAGGACAGCGAAAGACCATTGCCGATAAGCTCGGTTTGCCCCCTTTTGTAATTTTTCAGGACCCATCGTTGGAAGACATGGCCCTAAAATACCCGATTACAATAGAGGAGTTATCCAATGTTCATGGGGTCGGCGATGGAAAGGCCAAAAAATATGGTGCGAGTTTTGTGACTTTGATTGAAAACTATGTCACCGAGAATCAAATTCTACGTCCCGATGACTTTGTCGTTAAATCAACCGGGTCAAACAGTGCCTTGAAACTCTATATCATCCAAAGTGTAGATCGAAAACTACCGCTGACCGACATTGCCCAGGCAAAGGGTCTTGCTATGGAAGACTTTATTAAAGAGATGGAAGCCATTGTTTACAGTGGTACAAAGCTCAATATTGACTATTACTTGGAAGATATTTTAGATGAAGATTCTCAAGAGGAATTGCACGATTACTTCATGGAGGCCAAAAGTGATCAGGTAGACCCCGCTTTGGAAGCCTTTGACGGCGATTACGAGGAAGAAGAAATTCGTCTTTACCGCATTAAGTTTATCAGTGATGTGGCTAATTAAGCCCGCTAAATAAATCCCAACCACGTTCCGACTCAGGATAGTTAAATGGCGCTGAGGCGTCATAGTCCGCAGGAAGGTTTATTGATTTTTTGCGCAGTGGAGCCACTGTATGGGCTCGAAGTTCAATACCCTGACTTTGAGTTATAAAGCCTACACTCAATCCACTAGTTAGAAAATCATCGGTTGGTTCCAGCCATTGCGCCTCCATTTCTTGGGTCAAAATAAGGGGCATACGCGCCTCCTTAATCTTAGGATTGTTGTGAATTTCGCTCATGATCGCATTGGCCTTTATGGTCACAATGCTAAAACTTAGTGTGAGCGGGGATGCGGTGTCGGCTTGCAGCGGTGCACAAATACAGGCCAGGGCCATGGGCTTTTGGTCTTTGCGATAGATAAAGTGAGGATACACACCCGAAGTGCGATGTTGATGTTCATAAAACCCATCAATGAACAGAATGCCGCGATACTGTTCTGCGGCCGTTGCAAATGCTGCCTTTTCGAGCATACTTTCCCCACGAGCATTTAGGGTATTGAATTTCATATCTTCTGGAGGTCCTTGAAACCAGTGCGGGATGAGCCCCCAACGGCCAAGACTTATGGCATCTGGAGATGCATTGGTGTAAAGGCCTAAAACAGGATGATTGAATCCGTTGAGGTGGGATTGAGGTAGGGTAGTGTGTTTGCGCAATAAAGCCTCAATTTCCTGAGCTGCGTTGAGGTTTCCCGAGCGTTGCGCCCTGGATTTTTGGGCCTCGAGACTGGCTTTAAGGTCATAACACATAAGGCAGAAGACTTAAGATTCGTCAATGGCATTTTCGTTAAACGCCGAAGGCAGCAGTTTTGGAATAAGTTTCACCATGATGGGCAAAAGCAGTGAGCCCCCAGGGAGCAAAAATAAGGTCAGTGAAGGGACGGTTTTACAGATGTCCAGCAATTGGTCTTTGACCTTTTGCTTTTCCTTTTTATTGAGATCACGCACCGTGGACAAGGTCAAAAGCTTTACCAATTCCCCGCTCTCAGCGAGCTCCTTAATCAATCGATTTTTATTGCGCAAAATCAGGGTTTTGACCATCGCACTTGATTGCTTGTACAATAATTTTACTGGATTAGCATGCTCAAATAGCCGCACTGACTGCGCATGAGTGCGAGAAAATTGGTCCAAATCGCTCACGCCCGCCAGGGCTGTACCAGACTCGAGTCCCAATGCTTTTTCAAAATCCTGAAGAAAATGAAGCTCTGCAGCGTCCATCGTTCGATCATCCCATACCCCTAGACAACAGACATCCATTAAAAACTCTCTGAATAAAAGGGAGGTTTGGGACATTTGACCAAGGAGTGCTTGCGCGGAAATCTCTGACTGCTTGAGGGGTTTTTTCAAGGCGTTTTGGAGCATATCAATAAACATATGATCATATTTATTGGGCTGTAATTTGCTCTCTAGCGCCCAAGCGCAAGATTGAATGCACAAATGTTCCATTCGATCGAAGGCCTTTTGGACTTCTTGGTCCCCTTTAAGATATTCTTGAAATACTAAAATATCGATAAACAACAATACATAAGTGATTAAAGAGGAGACCTCAGCATTGCGTCCAAGGTTATTTTCGTGCAAACGGGCATTGATAATGGCCTCAAGGTTGTCACTTGGATTTTTAGCAAAACTCAGTTTATGAAGCAAACCAGGTTGTCCTTTGCCCATAAGTTCATAAAAAGAAACAATGGCCTCAATGCAGTCTTTGTATTGCTTGTTTGGGTTTTGTTTGAAGTACACAAAACACAACGCGTGGAGTACGTTTAATTTTGTGTGCTCCTCAACCGTTAAATTTAACGTGGTTTTGGTCTGTGGGGCTAATCCAACCAAAGACATACCATAAATAAAGCCGGTCGATTTTAATCCGCGATATAAATCATGGGCCTCATTATAGGCTCCACAAAGGGCTTTTTGATCAATCTCTTTGATAAATTTTTTAATCCAACCAGCGGAAGACGGGTTCATTTGTTATTTTTGTGGAGTTAGGCCAATCATTGGTTTAAAATTAAAGAAATCATTCACCACATTGGAAGGATATGTCTAAAATTTATTCCCTAATCCCAATATTGAGTCTTGCTGTTCTTTGGGTGCTTCTGTCTGGCTCAGAACAGGGCGATGGTCCTTCGGTGGCCTACACCTCGGCTGATATTGCGGATTTTTATGCGTTTCGCGGCGCACAAGCTGATAAAACCGTATTTGTAGTGACCCTACAAAGCCCTCTTAGTGTGGGGACGGTCTCTCAGGAGGCCCGTTTTGATCCCGATGTAATGATTGAATTTAATATTGACAATGATGGTGATTTCAAAGAGGATTTGGTGATCCAAGCCATCCCTCGAGACAGCATTATGTATTTTTTTGGCCCCAGCGCAGTAGCCCCCGAGAATCAAGGTATTTCTTCTGAAATTAATGTAAATGATCTGATGGGTTCTGTTCAAATCTCAGATATAGCGCAAACCTACATTGCAGAACTTGACTCGATTAGCCTTTTTGCAGGCCCAAGACGCGATCCTTTTTTCTTTGATCAAGAGCGTTTTTCATTGATACAAAATGGAACTGTCGCCCCAGAAGGTTTTAATTCGGGCGTTGAGGCGGTTGACGCTTTTGCCCAAAGCAATGTTTTGACTGTGGCCATCACGCTGCCCACTGAATTACTTGGCGTGGCACCATCCCACGCTTTGAATGATTACACAGATTTTAATTTGCCAAACGCCTACAATGTTTGGGTAAGCACCAAAAGAAAATATTGATATGGCATTATTGAATCTAAGATTTTGGCGGTTTTTACCCATTTTGGTGTTACTGGTGGTCTCTTGCGAAGATGCCGATGATTTTAACAATGTTATTGAGCAAGTGAGTTGCAGCGACGGCATTCAAAATGGAGACGAGACAGGTGTCGATTGCGGTGGTTCGTGCCCTCAGTGTATCGATGGACTTGATTTTAGTGGCGTTTATGTACAACAAGACATCGCCGGGCGACCCGCAATTAATTCAGTTTTCAATATTAGTGGTCCTTTACAAGACGCTTTTAATCGGGCCGCGGTAAGCTCCCGAGGGGCTCAAGATGTAATTAGTGGCTCGAGTAATTTGACCTTCCCTCAAGTATTTAAAGATAACATCGACTTGTATTTTGTAGGCTATTCGCTTAACGAGGCTCCTGTGAGTTTTCAGACCAACGTTTTAGGCTTTGACGCATTAGGCTTTGCCGAATTTTTAGCCACTACCGACGCACTGCAACTCGCTGCAGACGGTCCCACGACTTATCGCAGTAGTGACCTTTGGTTTACTGGACGTAAGCTTTCAGATGATGTCATGGATACCACCTTGCTCTTGCTCTACGGGGGGGCAGAAGGAGATCGTTTTGACGGGGTCAATGGCCCAATGCTCATTAGCGATGGCGTCGGTCTTGGGAATCGAGTCTTTCTGACTGACTTTCCTTATCTAGAAGCTCCACTTACCGAGTAGGAGTACTTTTGCAACTTTGTGACCCAAAACTGCAGATTTAATTCGAGATCCATCTTGAGATTCGGAAAAATTGTATGGTAAAAATTCAATTAGGGGTTGTGCAAGACTATGTAGGCGTTGAGCGATGTGGCAATGATCAGCCAGAAAATATAGGGAAGGATCCAAATAGTTTTATAGCCCAAGAATTTAACGAATTTAACCGCCATAACCATCAATAGAACCAGTAAACCTGAAATCAAAAACAAGGCATAAGTGGTTTGATGCAGGCTAAAAAATACGGGATTCCAAAGGACATTCAACAACCAACTCAGACCAAAGAGTGCGCTAAGTGTTTTGCGTATCGATTGGTTGCTCCATAGCACAGTCAAATAGACCGTAAAACAAATCATAATCAGCGTCCAGGCCAAACCAAAGACAAACCCAGGAGGGGTCCACGGGGCTTGATTTAAGGAAGTATACCACTCACTATTGACTCCCGGATTTGTTGCAATAGCGCCGAGATAAAGCCCTCCAAAATTTAGAACGCCAAAAACTAAAGGGATTTTAAACTTATTATTCATGACCTTAATGCGCGCTAAACCTTTTTTGTATGTGATGCCCCACTAAGGCCACCGTGAGTAACATTCCTAAATTATAAACGGTATCTTCTAAGGGTATAGTCCCCAAGCGTACACCGAAGTTTTGTGTATCGTTGTACCATACGACAGCTTCGGAGAGTCCTGTTCCGGTCAGAACGCCATTGACGATAAAAAAGGGCACTAAAATCACGACATAACTCATAAAAAAACTAGGCAGTATCTGCGGCGCCGTATTTTGAGTAAGTCCTAGGATGAGCAGGGCGTATAAAAAGGCACTTGCGGTATACCATTGCTCAAACCCATACCATAGACCGATGACTAATGCTGTAACGAGAATAACATAAACCCAATTGGTCCTTTTTTGGTTGAGTGGCCACCACTGAATCAACGAGCTTAAAACATGATGGGTAAACAGACAGGCGTAGGGGATGCAAAAAAAGAAAAGCCATTCTTCCATGGGGAGTCCAAACCACTCAATTCCAGTGAGGTAATCAGGATTAAAACCCCAAAAACCATTGGCTGTGAAATAGATGTCCCATGGAATAAAAACCATTGCCATTGCCAAAATTCCAGGCAAGACACTGGGCCATAATTTGTAAAATTTAATTTTGGGATGAAAGGAAAAAATAAGCGGCAAGGCCAAAGACCCTAAATCAAGCCAAAGGTAGAGCCGCTCCATAATTTACTTTTTAAAGTACTTGAGCGGAGGAACGAGCATACCAAAGCACTCTCCTTTGTCTTTCCCTAAATGTTTGTGGTGGATTTTGTGGGCCCGTCTAATCCCGCGTGCATACCAGTTGTTAGCGTTGCGGAACATTTTAAAGCGTTGATGAATAAAAATATCATGAACGAAAAAATAGGCCAATCCATAAGCAAAAATACCAAGTCCAATCGGTAGGCCAGCCCAAAAACCATAGCGGTCCCAACCGATAAAGCAAAGGATACTCACGATCGCGTAAAAAATAAAGAACGCATCATTGCGCTCCCACCAACTTCCATGGTCTTTGTGATGATGATCTTTATGAAGTACCCATAGAAATCCATGCATAATGTACTTATGGGTAAACCAGGCCATAAATTCCATAATGGCAAACGTGCTTAAAAAGATAAAAATCCAAAAAACAGTATCCATTTTATCGTACTAGCTTTAATTGGTATTTAACATAACTTCTGGTGAGTAAACCAAATTTTTCATAATTCGGCACCCTAATTCTGGTATTGACTATTTCCAGTGCAGGGGTATTGTTTAATTTTTTCAAAAGTCTTCGGTAGTAGCGATAGGCCATAAAAACACCGAATTTCGCCTCTGGAGGCAAAGCAACGATGCCCGCGTATCCTTTTCTAAAATCTGCCTCAATATCCTCAATGATGGCCGCTTTAGCGGATTCGTCTAAGGCGGTCAGATTGGTATTGGGAAAATAGGTGCGATTAAGTTCTTTGAAATCTGCTTTGAGATCCCGCAAGAAATTTACTTTTTGAAAGGCCGAGCCCAGGGCCATCGCGGGCTCCTTTAATAAATCAAATTGCTCTTGATCTCCTTTAACAAAAATCTTGAGGCACATTAATCCTACGACATCCGCAGAGCCATATATATACGCCTGATATTCTTCTCGTGTGGTGTATTCGCTTTTGGTAAGATCCAAACGCATACTGTTCATAAATGCGTCAATAAGCGCTTGATCGATTCCGTATTTGTGAACCGTATATTGGAACGCATTAAGTATGGGATTCAGGCTAATTTTTTCTGTAAGCGCTTCTTCAAGGGCTTTTTCAAACCGCACAAAAAGTGCTTTTTTATCATAATCGTGAAAGGAGTCGACAATTTCGTCAGCCAGGCGAACAAAGCCATAGACATTATAAATGTCCTGTCTGATACACGGTGCAAGCATTTTAGTCGCCAAAGAAAACGACGTACTGTAGGTTTTAGTCACATTCTTGCTGCACGATTGTGATATATCGTCAAATAAGGCTTTCATTATTTTATACTTTGATCCATAAGTCCTGAAACAATTTTTCCAGAGATCAGTGATGGGGGTACTCCAGGTCCAGGAACCGTTAATTGTCCTGTAAAAAAGAGGCCATCAACTTTTTTACTCTTCAATTTAGGTCTCAAAAACGCCGTCTGCATAAGTGTATTCGCCAGACCATAAGCGTTTCCTTTGTAGGAATTATAGTCGTTGATAAAGTCGTTGAGACAAAAACTTTCCTTAAAGATAATACTTTTTTTCACGCTTTGACCGGTAAGGAATTCAAAGCGAGTCATGATTTTTTCAAAGTAGGTTTCACGAAGTTCGGGCGTGTCCTGAATTCCTACAGCAAGAGGAATGAGAAAGATCCCGGCCTCTTTGCCAATTGGAGCGGCACTATCGTCCGTTTTTGACGGGAAACTGGCATAAAACAAAGGCTCTTCTGGCCATTTAGGATCGTCGTATATACTTTCAGCGTGCTTTTCAAAAGGGACATCAAAAAATAAAGTATGATGCTCTACATTTTGTATCTGTTTTTCAAAACCGACATAAAAAAGCAGTGAAGAGGGGGCAAAAGTCCTTTTTGTCCAGTACGCCTCAGAATATTGGCGGTAATTTTTCGGCAACAATGTTTCTGTATGGTGATAATCAGCGCCACTGAGCACTTTGTCAAAAAATAGTTGAGTTCCATTGACTTCTATACCCTGGGCTTTTCCTTGATCTACGAGAATAGAGGTAACATTTTGATCATTTTTAAGCACAGCCCCAAGCTCTTTGGCAAGATCAACCATACCCTGAACGACACTGTACATGCCATTTTTGGGATGAAAGGTGCCGAGCCCAAAGTCCGCATAATTCATGAAGTTGTAGAAGGCCGGTGTATTTGAAGGTTTAGCGCCAAGAAAGAGTACAGGAAATTCTAGAATCGCCACCAAATGTGGGTTTTTAAACGCCGCACGAACATCACGCGATATGGTACTGAAAAATTGACCCACTTTCATCGCAGTCTTGGGGGTAATCAGTTCAAGAGGTGAAATTCCTGGTCGATAAACTAAATCTTTTATCGCAATATTGTAATTGTCCAGTGCTGCATCAATAAATTTTTGAAGTTTTGCAGCACCACCCTTTTCGTGCTGTTCAAACGTTTCTTTAATTTTTTCCAGTGAGTCAGCAATAGTGATGGCCTGATTTTTCCCGAAATAAACCGAGTAGGCTGGGCTAAGTTTAATGAGTTGGTAATAGTCTTCGGGTTTTTTTCCAAAATCCCCAAAAAAGCGCTCAAAAACGTCGGGCATCCAGTACCAAGTGGGGCCAATATCAAAGGTAAAGCCGTCTTTTTTTAGTTGTCTAGCACGACCGCCGAAGGTATTGTTTTTTTCAAAGACGGTCACTTGATGACCAGCCTTAGCAAGGTAACACGCCGCGGCGAGTGAGGAAAATCCGGAGCCGATTACAGCTATTGATTGAGACATGATAGGATGAATGCTTTGTTTCTAAGTAGAGAAATTAACTCAAGATTTTTGACTTTTCACAAAGGTGCGCAACTCCTTGAGTCTATGGATAATCTGGATATTTTTTCCAAGGTCACCCGCAGCAATGTCTTGTAACTTGTGTCCCATAAGCCACAAAGGATAGTTGCCCGCTGGTTTAACTTGTTTGTAAAAATCTTTGACATATTTTTCAACGCTTCGGTCATCAGGTTTTACCGTGAAATAAGAGAAAAAAGTAATGTCGCTGTAATGTTTAGTTAAGTGTTTTAAATTATCCATAGGAATATTGCTCCCTAGATATAAGGTTTGGTGTCCCTCACTTAATAGAATGAAATTGGCATATAAGAGTCCAATCTCATGAATTTCCTCATAAGGAAGAAAAAGGGCAAAACTAGGAGAAGTTTCTTTGTCCATAGCTTCTTGAGCTTGGACTATATTCTCAATAATTTTTTGTTTTATCAATTCAGATATAAATCGCTCGTGCACTGGATCAATGGTACCTGTTTGCCACAATAGACCGATTTCATTAAGTAGCGGCATAAAAAGGTCAAAAAAGATAAAATCAAAACTCTCTTTTTTTGCTAGTTTTTTATACGTTTTATTAAACAAGTGATGGTCAAATTCAAACATCGCCTGTTTGAATAAATGAAGCGCGTAATGATTCGTCTGATCAAGTTCAGACTCAGCAATAAGTCGCTCGATTTCATCTTGTTGTAACTCCGCTATTTTGGAAATTTTGAACCCTTGTCGATACAAGAACGTGGCATTGAGCAATTTGGTAAGGTTGCTCATGTCATAATTACGGATGTTGGTATCCGAACGATTCGGTTCTAGAAGTGCGTAACGCTTTTCCCATATACGTATGGTATGCGCCTTCACGCCACTCAGGTTTTCCAGATCTTTAATGCTAAATTCTGTTTTAACCGCCATTCAATTTTTTTCGAAATATAACCAAAAAATATGGCACACTCATGGATTTTGTTTAATTTTTAAAACAAAAGTATAAACAAAATAAAATCAGTGTGTTAAACTTTATGCAGGGTGGTGAATGTCTTTTGATTCTGACAAAAAAAAGCCACTCGTGAAGAGTGACTTTTGTACCGAGAATGGGACTCGAACCCACACGCCCTAATGGACACATGGCCCTCAACCATGCCTGTCTACCAGTTCCAGCATCTCGGTAGGTGCTGTTTAAACCAAAAAGTCGATATGAATATCGACTTTAGATGGTGACCTGGCTGGGGCTCGAACCCAGGACCACCTCCTTAAAAGGGAGGTGCTCTACCAACTGAGCTACCAGGTCATTAAAAAATTTTGGCGGGTCAGGTCACCCGCCAGTGCTCCGTACCAATAATGGCTTAGCGGCTGCAAATATAATATCATTCTATGGATAATTCAAACTAAATTCTTTGAAAAAAATTCTTCACTAAATATGCGGTCTCATCAAGTAATTTGTCTGTAAAAATTTGAAACATAAGCCTTGAAAACGACCGGGCATTTGCGATATTTGTCCCATGAACATAGTGCTTTTAGGGTATATGGGTAGCGGAAAATCTGCTGTCGGTCTTCAGCTAGCCATCGGCATGGGACGTGAATTTGTAGATTTGGATCTGCTCATTGAAGAGCAATTAGGGCAGTCCATTTCTGAAATTTTCGATCTAAAAGGTGCTGTTTATTTTCGCAAAAAGGAGTCAGAAATCTTACGGGAGGTTTTAAATTCAAAAAATGGTGCCGTGATTGCCCTAGGCGGAGGAACGCCCATTTATGGGGATAATCTTAAATGGATAAAGGACAAAAAAAACACCCTTAGCGTCTATCTTAAAATCGCTATCGAACCTTTAGTTCAACGACTTTGGGTAGAACGCCATAATCGGCCTTTAATCGCAGGGATTTCTTCTCTCGAAGCCTTGGAGGAATTTGTACGTAAACACTTATTTGAGCGTGCCTATGTCTATCAACAAGCGGATCTACAGATAGATGTCAGTGACTTGAGCGTCGAACAGGCGGCATTGGCCGTACAGAATATTTTTCAAAAAGAACAGGGTATAATTTAGATCAGGTTCTGCAACCTTTATCAGGCATAAGTTTACGCCATACGCGCACTAAAGTTATGCGGGGTAAAATCAACCACTACATTTTCATTCATTGAGGTCGATAATGAAATGCCTTTAAAGTCAGCTTTGACTGGGTATTTTTTGTGATTTCGGTCCACCAGTACTGCCGTTTTGAATTGTTTTAGAGGAACCTGTAAGAAAAAAGCAACCCCATAAACTAGGGCTGTACCAGAATGAAGTACATCATCAACTAAGACAAGAGATTGATTTTCAATAGCGTCAAGAGCGCAATCACAGCTCACTTGACCGATCGGGCTTTTTTTGTTCATCTGTACACGACAAAGTGCTACTGTAAGCGGTGTAATTTTCTCGACTTCTTTTTTTAATAGTTCTGCTAAATGAAAACCATTATCCGCAATACCTGCAATGACTATTTGGGTCTCGTCGACATTGGCCTCATAGATCTGATACGCCATTCGTCTGATTTTATGCAGTATTTCTTGATGATTTAGAATCATAGTTTCTTTATTGAATCAAAGTTATTAAAAATCTTCGTCTGGATTTGTACTAAAGTCATCTATATCGCGGCGGTCTTTTTTTGTTGGCCGACCGCTACCTCGATCTCTTAGTCCATCCTTACCGCCACGGATAAGACTCATTTGATCTTGGAGATCTTTCGGGGTATGATCGATGCGATAGATGTCGACCAGTTTTGCCCCTACTCGGGCCTTGGGGAGGTCCAAAACTTCAATGGCATGAGTAATTTGGTTCAAACGGAAGTTGACTTTATCCCCTGGAAAAACTTCCTTAGCTGGTTTTGCAATTGTTCCGTTAATGCGGACAGCGCCTTTTTTAACCGCGGCGCTTGCCTGGTTGCGTGTTTTAAAACAGCGAATGCTCCATAAATATTTGTCTATCCTCATTTATACGGCTTAAAAGACCGTTAAAGCCCGCACAAAAATAAGGGAAAAATGGTATCTTGCGCCATCAAAATTCAGGCAATGACTTATCGGCTAAGACCAGTAAAGTATTTAATTTTAGGACTTTTAACCATCCTCGCGTGTAATAAAGAAGATGATGGTTTTACATTTGTACCCGCAAGAGATCGAGCAGAAGAAGCGCCTGTATCCACGGAAATTATTGAGACCTATCTCAATACGCACTTTTATAACTACGAAGAATTTCAAAATCCGCCGGCGGATTT
>RFXU01000280.1 GCA_009921505.1 Flavobacteriaceae bacterium | reverse complement strand
CTTTCTGATCGCGGGGTGCGTGTCAGATTACGGTCTTTCCGTTGCGGTGACATTTCAACCGTCGGAGGAAGGGCCACCTTTCCAATGACTACCTTAAACTGTGCGGTCGCTTTGCGGCCGATCCGTTATTGGATAAAAGACATGAAAAAAACACTTAGCCTCAGCGCAATTATGCTGATGACAACCTCCCCCATTTTCGCACAGGATACAAATACACCTGCCGAACAAAATACTATCATTCTTGATGAAATCGTTGTTAACGCGACATTAGCGCCGACGAATTGGTGGCGCTCGGCGTCGACAATAACAGAAATTGACGAAACTGATTTGCAAGATCTTGGCTCAACAGATCTACTAAATTTGTTAAACAGTACCCCAGGTGTGTCCATAAGACGATACGGAACAATCGGAGGAACGTCATTTTCATCAATGCGCGGATTGAAATCGAAATATATGTCTGTAATGAAAGACGGGATTGATATCACAGACCCTTCCAGTGTTGAGGTCCAGTTTAGCGATTTTGGCACAATGTCTACTGGGGGAATTAGGTCGATTAGCGTTCTCAAAGGAACGCAGTCAGCGCTTTACGGTTCATCTGCGGTTGCCGGCATAATATCAGTCTCAAGTATTAATCTCGAGACTGCAAAGCCTGGCTTAACCCAAGAAATTGACTCTGGAATTGGCTCAAACAACACGAAAAGCATCAATTATTCGTTTACCAAAAAATCGGAAAAGTTTGCGGTCGGACTAGCTCTCAATGATTATTCAACAGATGGGGTATCCTCAGCCTCAACATCTTGGGAAAACATCGGCACAGGAAAGAAGAACACCGAGAAAGATGGTTTCAAAAGCCAGTCGGTTTCCTTACATGGCAGCCTAAAAGTGACAGATAACTTGACCGTTGGCGCAAACTTTTTTCAAGAAAGATATAGTTACGACTTCGATGAGGACTATTATGACGCCAATACTTATGAAATGGGCGCGGTAGATGGTACGCCTGACGAACACGGAACCAAAAATGCAGTTGGCGCAAGAGTTTACGCCTTATTCGAGGCGGGTAACTGGACACATCGTTTCTCTGCTACAAAATATGAAACAAAACGCACAGCAACCCAGCCGACCGTAACAGGACCAGACACTCTCACATACGACGATAAATACAAGGGCGTAAGAGAATTTGCGCAATACATTGGGTCCGTAAAAGTTAGCGAGAATTTTCAACTCTCATTTGGCGCTGACGTTGAGCGTGAAACTTCGGATACATCAACGTTGCCGAATGGTAGTACATATGAAACAACAAACGGTCTGTTTGCAGAATTCCAATTTCTGCCAACAAATAAAATGTCAATTCTTGGCAACATTCGACTGGACGATCATTCGAAATTTGGCTCGTTCACTTCATATAGAATTGCGCCAGCATACAAACTTGGCGAAACAACGGTACTTCGAGCACAAGCATCCAGTGGTTTTCGAGCACCATCTATTTACGAACTGCATGGGGTAGCACCGTCGCCTTACGGAACATATGTTGGCAACGAAAACCTAAAACCTGAAACATCTAGGACATTAGAATTTGGAATTGACCAGTATTTACCGAACGGCGGATTACTTTCACTGACAAAGTATGAAACAGTCTTAGAAGACGTGATTGATACTGATTACGATAAGACCCCTATGCCAAAATTCAATAAGCCAAATGACAAAATTAGCATAGCGAAAGGCAGTGAAGTGAGCCTAAAAATACCACTAAGTGAGGCAACAAATTTTGGAATTTCCTTTATGAGTGTGACTTCTCAGAATATTCCTAAGCCAGATGTCGGAAGTCAGGTTACAGCAACTATTCAACACTCTTTTGATGAAAACTTTAGGGTAAATTTGCAAGCAATATCTGCATCTGACAGAGGAAATGGCTTTTATGGCGCTCGAAAAGATTACCAGATTTTGAACGTAGGTGCAGATTTTGTGATAAATAAAAATATCTCAAGTTACGTAAAGATCGAAAATGCTGCAGACTTGGATTACGAATTGGAGCCTGGATATTCATCCCCCAGGAGAACCATCTTTGCAGGAATCCGTGCGTCCTTCTAAGGTCATAATGT
>RFXU01000279.1 GCA_009921505.1 Flavobacteriaceae bacterium | reverse complement strand
AATCCCCCGATACGCGGACGAATCAATACATGGACTGGAATTTGGGTTTGGCTTTTGACCTGCGTAATAAGCCCCATACTCGGGGTCAGCCCGCCGACCTCCAGACCCATACATAATTCAAGTCGATCGGCACCCATCGCTTGAGCCATTTTGGCGCCGTCTAAAGATTGAACACAAATTTCTACGATCATTTTTCAAAAATTATTTCGTCAATAAAAGTCCAAGCCGTTTGTCCTGCGCCTTGCTCTCCTTGAGGAATAATCCCATATGGGGTGACCTTGAGCGCGCATGATTTTAGGGTTGTTCCCGGTGCATTTGGCAAGGCCCAGCTCTGGGCATGCGGTCCGTTTTTAGCAGGAGCATCAACAGGCAATGTTATGGTTTTTTGGCGACCATCTGAGTAAACGAGCTCGAGTTTTATTGATTTAGGGGCATAAATCCATTGCCCGGGACCGTGATAAAAGCGCATATTAAGGCTCTGAGCTTCTGCGCCTTGTTTCAGGTCGAGATTTATTGAAATGTCCTCCCCTAAAAAGCCAAGCCATTCGCTGTCGCCATAGCGATTGTCGTCACCGCGCTTACCGTTGGTAAGCGCGGTAATGCCCCCCGCATTGTAACTCGAGTGCGGCTCTGGAACCACACGACTCGCGCTCCCTAAACCGGCGTGAAGCATTAAACTATCGCGCATCACACGCCCCACGGTTTTACCATTGCGAAGCAGGCGCGCCTCGAGACCCGTATTTTCTGTAATATTAATCGGTCCAGTGTAAGCGGCCCACGGCCCTTGGTTTAGACGGTATTCCATGTTGAGGTCCGGCAGAGGATTAATCAGAGCGTAGTTAATTACCGGCTGCATTGCCGGTTGTTCTGTAGCTTCCACCGCGGCGCCCTCCGCGGAAGAGGCATGCGCTTTGGCATCTGAACTTTGTCCCTTTATTCCATTTTGATCGACGGGACTCGATGAGAACTCAACCCGATGAATCGAAGCGATATCGTAAAGATGGTTGGCGTAATTAACGCCCATAGCGTCAAGACGTGCGAAAAAGGACCCAACGCGGCGTGTGAAGCCCGCATATTCGCGGTCTAATGATTTTGCGGGACCATGCCAAACCACCTCACTCAAGGCTAAGATCCGAGGAAACACCATGTATTGTACTTGCTCAAATGTGGGCATATATTCGGTCCATACATTGCCTTGGGCTCCTAAAATATACTGCGCCTGTTCAGGGCTTAGTTCATGAGGCACCGGGTTATAGCTATAAACTTTTTTAAGGGGAAGGTAGCCGCCAATGGCCAAAGGCTCCTCGGGCAAATCACTTTGGTAGTAATCAAAGTAACAGTGCGAAGTGGGCGTCATAATGACGTTGTGTTTTTGCTTCGCCGCTTCTATCCCCCCTTGTGTCCCGCGCCACGACATGACAGTAGCATTTGGTGCGAGACCACCTTCCAGAATTTCATCCCATCCGATAATTTGTTTGCCTTTGCTGTTAATGAAGACCTCCATACGGGTAATAAAATAACTCTGTAATTCGTGTTCATCCGCAAGACCTTTTGCTTTAATCACTCCTTGACATGACGGGCAGGCGGCCCAATGAGCCTTTGGGGCTTCGTCACCGCCGATATGGATATAAGGCCCTGGAAATAAGTCAACAACCTCGGCCAATACGGCCTCCAAAAAGGTAAAGGTTTCTTCCTTTGCACAATAAATATCTTCAAAAATACCCCATTTTGTCGCGACGTCAACGGCTTCCATTGTACAGCCTAGCTCCGGATAGGCCGAGATCGCGGCTTGGGCGTGCCCGGGCATTTCTATTTCTGGAATAATGGTAATGTGGCGTTTTGCGGCATAGGCCACCACTTCTTTGATCTCCTCTTGTGTGTAATAACCACCATAAGGGGTGGCGTCAAATTGATGAGGCTCATCGGAGTAGTGGCCCACTAGAGTTTCTTTGCGCAGACTCCCGTGCTCGGTTAGTTTTGGAAAGGATTTAATTTCAATACGCCAGCCCTGATCTTCGGTGAGGTGCCAATGAAAATAATTCATTTTCAACAGGGCCAAATAATCGATGTATTGCTTGACCTGATCGGGACCAAAAAAGTG
>RFXU01000278.1 GCA_009921505.1 Flavobacteriaceae bacterium | reverse complement strand
CTCAACACGCGCCTTTGGGGGTGTCTTTACTTCATCTGCGTCCGAAAAGTTTTTAGCGTATAAATTACTCACTTTGGTTTCCTCCTGAGATTACAATAGCAAGTATAACGGGGGCCACCCAGGTAAATAGTACAGAAAGTGTACTTATACGCCGGAGAGAAAAAGTGAGGCCAGCTGAATATCAAGCTGGCCTCGTTTAGAACGACATAATTCTCCGTATTAACCGTAAATTATACTGCCCATCGCAGACATAATATAAAGATGAAAGACCAAGAGAATAGCAGGAACGATGATGCCTTCATTTGTGGCGTTTACGCCTTCTACTTCAGCCCATTTACCCTTTACTGTTGTGTATCCAAAAAATAGGAATAGCGCAGCTTGAATGGTGCCAAAGGCGAATAATGCCCAAGAACCTGATAACGATGTGAGCAATAAAATTATGTACATCACGCCCTGTGTGCCGCAGTAAGTACCTGTTAATTTCACCATGAACTCTGAGCCGGCGCCAATGCCCCATTCTGCAATTGCTTTGTCAGTGTTGAAAAGACATTTAAATCCGTAGAATGCACCCATTAATGCAGGAACCAAAACTGCGATAAAATTAACTGCTCCGCCACTTGCTTCAAACATTTCGTTTCTCCTTGTTGTTGGCAAGTTGCATGCTAATAACTATTTAGACTGTTGCCAGTACAGAAAGTGTACCTACAAAGTCTTTGATAATCAGTTCTTGTTTAACTTGTGTGTCGATGTGAAATTAGTACTTATAATTTACCTCCAAAGCCTGCAGCCGCTTGTCAATTTCGGTCAGCTCCAGAGAGCGTCTGTGGCTATCTATAACCCCCATGGCACGCGTTGCTTCAATTTGGGTCAACTTTAACCACGCGGACAGTTGTTATTACGCTTCCTAAGGCTTCTGACGCATTCATTGCGTTATCATCTTTGGTAGGTCGGAAGAAAATGTCGGCCCTTTGTGGCAGGGGCTATGCGTGCCATCCAGAGCCGCAGAGCGAGGCGATCGTCTTTCAACGTCCGGCACCGGCGTTTGTGTCAACGCCTCTGCTTGCCCCCGTAGTAGGCTCTCAATCAAAGTCGTCGCCTTGTTACTAAAATCTTTGGTCTTTCACTCTCTCTTGAAGAGAAAAACCAACCGCAAATATACCCCTGGCGAGCATATTTTGCCATCGGAAGTCACATATTTGTCATTTTTTTTTTGCTCTAACCTCGCTGCTTCAGTTTAATGGTGTAGTGAAAACCGTTGAGGAGAGGCCCCGTGATTGCATCTTACAAACAGTTTTGCCCAGTTGCGATGGCAGCTGAAGTTTTGGAAACACGGTGGACATTATTAATCATTCGCGAACTTTGCTTGGGTTCTAAGCACTTCAACGAACTAAGGCGCGGTGTTCCAAAGATGTCTCCAACGCTTTTGGCAAAAAGATTACGCGAACTTGAAGGCCACGGAATACTTACCATCAAAAGAACAGCCGATAAGAAATCAGAGTACGTCCTAACAGATGCGGGCAAAGAGCTGCTTGATGTAATCGTTAGCATCGGAACTTGGGGGAAAAAGTGGATAAGCCATAAACACCACTTAGAAAGTTCAGATGAGGGGCTTTTGGCTTGGGACATACGCCGAAACTTAAACTTAGATAATTTTCCGAAAAGAAAAGCAGTGATGCAAATAAGATTTCATGGCAGTCCTGCTAAATCAGCAAATTGGTGGTTTATTTTTTCTGGGATTGATGCTCCAGATGTTGGCCCAATTGATCCAAATTTGGATGTTGATTTATACTTAGAAACCACGTTGCCAGCGCTCACAAAAGTATGGCTAGGAGAGGAAAGTGTTAGCGAAGCTATCGCTTCAGATCATTTCATTCTTGCTGGTGAACCGGATTTGATCGGTACCTTTGAGAAATGGATCGGGGCAAGTAATTTTGCTGGAGTGCAAAGTAAAACTGCGTAATGCGTTAGAACTCCACTCATTCAAGCGTGGTGTATATTCCGTTTGGTGAGATCAGAGCTAAAAAGGCATAGGACGACTAGCCCCACCATTTAGGTTGGGTAGTCCCCATGCGCTTGATACATTCCGTTCGGAGCCGACCGTCGC
>RFXU01000277.1 GCA_009921505.1 Flavobacteriaceae bacterium | reverse complement strand
CGTTAGATGTCAAGAAAAAAGTTTTTTTAATTATTCGCTTGATTCACCACTTGCTGTTTTCTGTGAGAATCAGCGGTAATTGCTTACCTGCGCTGTTCATCAAGTCCATCATATACTGTTTGCACTCCTCTTCGGTTCCAGTGAAGACTTCAAACCATGGCGTGTAATCTTCGCGCACCGAGTGGGTTGGTTTGGTTTCCATATCTTTATTTTCCATGATATTATCTTATCATATAGGGTAGGACAAAAGCTGTCTAACCCTAAAAAAACTTTGCAGCAATGTTGGCATACCTCCTGCTAACAATCCTAAAACATAACCCCTTGCAAAGCAAGTGGTTACGTATATCTAACGGCTGGCGGGGGGGCCGCGAAACGTTAGGTGTCAAGAAAAAAGTGGGCTTTTGCCCACTTTTTTTACTCCTCATCCGAGCCGAAGAGCTGTTCCCAGCCTTCAGGGCTGGTTCCGCTGATGACGAACTCGCGCCCGTCAGCATCGAGACCAAGGTCCATGATGTTGTCGGTTTGACGAAAACGGAACAGGTTTGCACCTGCGATGGTGACTGAGTAGTCACGACCCGTCACGCAGCAAGGCCCCGTGAAGGTGTAGGTGTGGGTGGGAGAGTAACTCTCCTCGACGCGCACACGCGGTGAATCAATGTATCGCATAAATTTAAAGCAAAAAAGTAAAAAGGGGTTCAGTCGCCCGTGTCAAAACGGCTCTCATAGAGAGCGTCAACGTCATCCTCGCGTAGCGAGTGGTTGGCGTCGATCCACGCGCAATACGCGTCGTGATCAAAAGAGGTGTAGTCAGTGGGGCACAGCTCCTCGCAGGAGGGCTCGAAATGGTGAAGTTCATCGTTCATAAGAATAAGATAGTGCAAAAAAGGTTAATTGTCAAGAAAAAGTTTAGCAGGTAACGCCACACTTTGGGCAGGTGCGAGGCACCTCGAAGGCAATCTCCTCAGTGCCGTCGATGTTGTGGCACATCACGCGAGTGCCGACGCGGCAAGCCTTGGCAACGGCTGCGGTGTAGCCCCTGCGCGACGCGGTGTAGCGCTTGGCGAGGCCGGGAATGTAGTAGAATTTCATATTTTCCATGCGTCTAGCATAGCATAAGGGGTAGGACAAAAACTGTCTAACCCTAAAAAAACTTAAAAAAACTTTGCAGTAATGTTGGCATGCCTCCTGCTAACAATCTCAAAACATAACCCCTTGCAAAGCAAGTCGTTACGTATATCTAACGGCCGGCGGGGGGGCCGCCAAGCGTTAGATGTCAAGAAAAAAAATACATTTTTTTCTTTGGCGGGTTGGCTGGGGCTGCGCCCACAACCAACCTGTCAAGGATTATTTCATAGTATTAACCGCAAGGATGCGGTCAAAACGAAAACGCTTGAATGCACCAGTTGCAACATCGGTAGCAGTGATGCCAGCGAATTTTTCCTTGCGAGCCAAATTTTGGAATGGCTCTTCGGTTCGCACAACGTAGTTGTGAACATTATTGTTCACGTTTTCAACACCATCATGTTTTTCGGGACGGTATAGGATGCTGAAGATTTGTCCTGAGTTATCTGTTTGCATATGTTATTGCCTTTCTTTTTTGTTGTTCTTTATTTGTTTGTCAAGCGAATTCTGCCAATAATTCATTTTTTGCTTTTAAAAAATCTGCGCTGGTTTCAAATTTTTCTTCTTCCTTGTTCCATTTTTTTCTGTTATTCAAAGGAATACAAACCGGTTCGACGTCCATCGTTTGAATGATGTGGGGATTTGCATTGAGAAGTTTTTTATATTTTGCTAATTCTTTTACGGTGAACATGGTTAAATAGTATATTAAGAAAAATCAATTGTCAAGGAAAATTCAAATTCTTTCCACTGTGCAATTTTTAAACATTGCTGGAAACAATTGGACTTTTTTGCGCGCCTCTTGTTCTGAATAAGTGAAAATTTCCCTTGGATTATTTGTCCAGTCTTTTTCGTTGCCATATACGGAGCCTCTGTAGTATTTGTTGTTTTGGTTTTTAATTGCGTAGTTAAATTTCATGTTGTTATTTAACTTAATTTTGCGCTATTTGTCAAGGGAACAATTTAATTTAATTTAATTTAATTTAA
>RFXU01000276.1 GCA_009921505.1 Flavobacteriaceae bacterium | reverse complement strand
GTCGCTGGTTCTGTGTTGGGAGCACCAATTTCGATGATTATTATTGTGATCGAACTAACTGGTTCTTATATCTACGGTCTGTCTACTTTGGTCAGTTTGGCAATTTCGGTAACTATAGTCCAAGTTAAATTTGGCAGTTCTTATTTCGATAGGCAGCTTTCGGCCCGTGGCATAGATATGTCGTTAGGACGTAGTGGGATATTTTTGCGAGAGCTCTCAGTTGTAGAGCTCATAAATAAAGATTTTATTTGTTTGAAGCTGGAAACGTCAGTTTCCGATGCTAAAACTTTTATGTTTGAAAAAAATACTTCAGAAGCCATGGTAACTGGAAATGATGGTTTATTCATTGGAAAACTAGATTTAATCTCATTGCTCGATGGCGAAGGTTCACATTCGATCAAAGATTGGGTTGACGTTAATTGTATTACGATCCCAAGTGATGCTTCTTTACAGGATGCAATGGAGATTGCATCGAATTTTGTAGGTGAATTTATCCCTATAATCGATAAATCCAAAAATGAGATCATTGGAACAATCTCAGAAAATGCGTTGTTTGCAGCTTATTTAGAACAGCAAGACGGCATAAGATCGAAAGAAAAGATATGAGCTTAATTTATGTGATAAGTGTTTGGTTGAAAATTATTATAATCAGCGTGTTTATTGGGATGACAGCGACCATTGTTAGTTCCGCTGATAAAGATGATTGGCATTGCGGCATACGTTTGGTATTCGATAGCGATCCAGCCGGAACCAAAGCAAATTATATTCTTTCTGTACAGTTAAAAAATTCAACAGGTCGAGATATCAATGGGGTCTCTATTATTTATAAAGACTCTGAAAAAGAGATCATTGGAAACTCTTTGTTGGAATGTCATGTAAATGGAAGTCCTGTAAAACCGGGAAGTTATGGCGAATGTTCTCGAGTTCTACAAAGCGTAGATGGAAATTTTGTGGATGCGTTTGGTGCAGATAAATGGACTGAGATTGTAAATACGCAACTAGAATTCCTATATTCAGTTAAGTATTGTGAAATCTTAGGGTTTTCTTATTGATTTTTCTCAAATGAAACTTCTTTCAATTTCAAGATGATTACTGGTTTTTCGGATCCATAATATGCATTCCAAAGTGCACGATAGAGAGACTGATTTTTAGGCACGTCTGAACGAATAAGATGGGAATACTCCAATGAAGAGGTGTCCTTGTAAATCAAGCGTTCTTTGATTAAAAATGTTATCTGTGCTTTACCCTCAGTATCAAACCAGGCTTCTACTTTTGCTCCAATAATTGTTTTCCCTGTCTGATTAGTAATTGTGGCCATTAGGCGAAATGCAGTTGTGCCGTTTGACAATTTTACGGGTATGAACAGCGGAAGCTTACTTATAATTATTTTGCCACTCAAGTTTTGATTGCTACAAAAGCTAATTTGATCAGTTTCAACAAGGCAATATTGTTCAGAACTTTGCAAATTTTCATTCATCAATGAGTGATTAGTGGCGAAAGCTTTAGTGAGCGGCAATAGAATTGCTATGGTTACAATGCTTACAGCCTTGATTTGATTAAATTTCCACATATGAGTACTTAGCAACCCTTCTCGAAACGCTTTTGTGTATTTCTTGGTTTTCAGCCGAGTCATATCTAAAAAGTTTACCGGCAACTTTTTTTTCAGCTTCTAGCCTTAAGTAGACGAGTACGACCGCAAACTTTTGTTCAACTTTTTCAATAGCTGTAATTGCGAATTTAACGTCTTTTGCCTCAAGATATTCGTTTTTGAGCGCTGCCTGTAACCTTTGAATTGAATCTGCCTTAACTTGAGCCAATGAGTTTCTTGATGAGTTTCCAACAACCTTAATTTTTTGAACCGCTATTTCGATGTCTTGGTCTTTTGGGCGTGGTGGCTTGCAGTTGATTATATTTGGTTCTTGGGATGTGATTTGTAGACGGTGCTCCTTCAGAACTTCTTTTATATGCGGTATATATTCGTCACTTGCATATCTCACGCAAACATTTTCTGCGGTTGTACGCTCCTTCATAACTTCAACGTATTGACCCAGTTTGCGCGGACGAAATTTTATCCAAACAGTGACAGTCTTAAAAATTTGAGAAAAAT
>RFXU01000275.1 GCA_009921505.1 Flavobacteriaceae bacterium | reverse complement strand
TTGACGCGTTTTGCGCGTAGCACACCTCTAGCACACTTTTTCACTCGCTTTCTGAGATAAATGAGTGCAGAATCGCAGTGTTAAACACGGTGATTGTATTGCCTAAATTGAACCCAAATACGCCCACGTTGATGGATGGTGAGGTTCGTCTCTTTAAACGTAAACGCAGCTCAATTTGGCAAGTTGTATTTATGATGGACGGACGTCAAGTCCGTGTGAGCACCAAGAAGCGTATCTTGCAGGATGCTAAAGACGCGGCGCGCGAGATTTACCTAGACTATCGCTTTCGACAAAAGAACGGCTTGCCTGTTATCTCCAAACGGTTTGCTGATGTTGCTGCACTGTGTAGAGCAACCATGAAAGAGCAGCTTGAGAATGGTGTCGGCAAGAAAAGCTTTCGTGATTACATCATCGTGATTGATAAGTATCTGGTTCCCTTCTTTGGAGATCTCTTTGTTACCAGTATTGATTATGAGATGCTACAAAAGTTTGCGCGCTGGCGGGAAGAGAAAATGGGCCGAGAGCCAAGAGCCTCTACATTAAATACCCATAACTCTGCACTCAATCGGATCTTTGATGAAGCTGTGGCACGGGGATACATGAATAAGTCTCAGATCCCCGTGCTGGTGAACAAAGGGCGGGACAGCGTTCGCAGGCCTGACTTCACCAGAGAAGAATATGCGACACTCATTCGAAAGCTGCCCAGTTGGATTGATGCAGGACGAGAGGGTAAATCACGCGATATGCGCCATCTGCTGCGTGACTACATTCTTATTCTGGCAAACACGGGCATGCGTCATGGAACAGAAGCAGAGAACCTGCGCTGGAAACATATCAGCCTATTCGAAGACAAGGGCCTCAAATACCTGGAGATGAGTGTTTCGGGTAAAACAGGCCGCCGTGACATTATCTGTCGCGCAGGGACCATAAACTATCTCAAGCGCATTCAAAGTAGATGTCCTGATATTGCGCATTTGAGTTTTGAGCAGCTGATTAAATCAAAACGAGATGAGCCTGTCTTCCGACTGCCTGATGGGACTGCCAGTGCGAACCTACGACAGACGTTCAGGATCCTGATGAAGGATACTGGGTTACTCACCTGTCCAAGAACAGGTCAGGATCGCACGCTATATAGTTTACGCCATACCTATGCGACATTCTCGCTTCTTAACGACGGTATGGATGTACATACGCTTGCTGTGCAAATGGGGACCTCTATTTTGATGATAGAGCGCCACTACAGTCACCTCACGCCGCGGCTTAAGAAAGAAATGCTCACAGGTAAGCGCTATGACACGCCTTATGAAGAGTACAAAGCAGAACGGGTACAGGGCTTCTCCATATCCGAGGATGACTTACACAGTCCCGTAAATGATGCCATTGAAGAAAACCTCCCCGATGAAACTGAAGAACAGCCCGAAGAGATCACGACGGGTATGGAGCCAGCGCCTTCAGCAGACAACCAAGCAAGCGATAAAAAGACGGAGGCCAGCCTCAAGGCGCTGGATATGCTCAACAAAGGGCTCCTGACTGAAAAGGCCACGCTAGCCGTTATTGGAACACATGAAGAAAGCTACACAGTTGCATCTGACGTTCGGATCAAAGCGCTCGAGCTTGTCGAGCATGGGAAATTATCCGAGAGAGGGTTGGTTGCTATCTTAGGGGTTTGAACACAATTGATGCAAAAATTTTCTGATTGCCGGTGTTATCTTGCGACCTTTGGTGAATTTAATTGTAATCTTAATCATATTAATGCAACGGGATTAATAAAATCCGCAGCCACTTTTGCTGATGTTTGAGCTTTGTTTGTGGATTTCACTGATGCTTCTTTTGAAAACAGCGTTGAGCAAATAGAAGCATAACATTAAAGTCACTAAAGTCTAATGGGAACCATACATTTATCAGGTGGACATCAATTGTGTTGCGTGGCCTATTTATAATCTTTCCCTATCGTAAATCCGAGCTGACCGTCCCCTGTTATTGATTGGCTAATGAACCCTTTGACGCGTTTAGTCAGATCTAAATTCAAGCGGGTCTGGGATGTTCCCGTGGCGTCAATTTTAAATTCGATATACGCGTTATCATTTATATATTTACCTGCTGAAACAGCTACTT
>RFXU01000274.1 GCA_009921505.1 Flavobacteriaceae bacterium | reverse complement strand
GACCCCAAGTCGCGCATTTTCATCGATTATATGGCCAATATCATCGGCACCCAAATGGCGTTATTGCCCAAACATTAAGGCCGATTTTGGACGTCGGTATTACGTCGGTGGAACGTCGGTGTTTTGGGGCATCTCCTCTTTTTTAGGTTGCTCACGCCAAGTCATTTAAATTACCTATAGTGGTGTCGAATTTATATCTCTAAATTTTGTAGAAATATTTCTGAAAGGCAAATTTATGGCTAATCGTAATGTGGAAATTATCCAAGAAATCATTTCAGAACTTAACGCACTCCAGAACAGCAAAGACCCACCAGACACCAGACAAGTTGGGCCAATACCTTTTCCCAGGTTACTTTCTGGAAAAAATAATGCGCAAATCCTTGTAAACAAAAGGATTGAACTTTTGATACAGGATTTAGGTAGAAAAACCTATAACGACGCACTCAAAGTCAATCACATTGCCACACTTGAAGAGTGGCAGCGTGCATTACGTAGCTTTTTCGGAGATGAACTGACCGGCGCCATTGATTTGACCAATGCACAGGTTGCAGCAAAAACTATCAGGAAAAAACTGTTCTCTTACAGAAAGCAGAAAATTGAAGATGCACAACAAACTGAGTGGGCCTTTCCTTGTACTATTTTTTCTGAGGCTAAACTCGATCCTTTCAAGATTGGTCCCGTGCGCATTGAAACGCGCGAGGATTGGTTGATACGCCAAATTGAGCGTGGCCGAATTTCAAAAGTATCAAAGCGACGCCTAGAAAGGCAGTGGGCAAATGGGAATGCTAACCGACCGCGGAAAGCCACGGACGAAAGCTTATTTGAGGGCGAAATTTCGAGAACCGTGAAAGACCATAAATTCATGATTACCGTCGAGCTAGAAAATCTACTGCCCGAAGCCGCCCTGAAACGTGCTAACATGTTAGCCAATCTAACCTTGGCAGCCATAGCGTGCTTATGGACAAATCCTAGCAAGGCTCTGCGTAACATGTTTATTGCCGTTGACTGGACCAAAACTTCGATTACGGGAATGCTGATTAGTGAGAAAAGATATTTCCCCTTTTATGAACCTATTAGGTTGCCTGGAAATTATATTGACCAGAATTTAATGTACGGCTTTATCGACGATAATAAGGAGTATTGGGAAGGAGTCACAAACATTTTTAACTTTCTCGCGATGTCACGTCCTGACAACGTAAAAAAAGAGCTTCATGATATCTTGTCGCAAGCGTTGATGTTCTTTCAGCGCGGTTGTGCCGAAACTTCTGATCTAATGGCTATAATTAATTTGGCAAACGCATTAGATATCCTATCAAAGGGTGTGTTAGTAAAAGAGCAAGCAGACGATAACAAAAGTAAAGGGAGGGTCAGGGGCATTGTAATAATGATACAAGGCCTACTTGGATACAAACAGGACAGTAATATTACTCGGGACGGCCGCACAGTCTATGAGATTATTGATGAAATTTACAGCGACGCGCGAAGCCGCACAGTCCACGGCACAAGTGAACGATACCATTTAGATTGGCAGGAATTGCGAGAAATCGCAACTTACATTACACACCGCTGCCTGACCCAAGCCATTGGTCGTGAAGGGGAACTAGAACGGGCGACTTGCATGAAGCATTTGTTTTATGAGCAACAAGACTAGAGAGATCACCCTCACGCGCCACGTTCGGCATTACAAATAGCAAAGTGAACGCGCCAACCGAAACTAGGCCAATTATTAGATTGGCTAAGCGCCGACCTTCCTCGTCAAACCAAAGGTTTGCCTGCGGCAAAACGGAAGGCGCTTGCGCGCCACCCGAGGTCGGCTAGTCTTATAAATTCGGGCCGTCGTGGATCACGCCCATCAACAGGGCGTGGGCCGGATCATGCGCCATGCAGTCTGCGCTGACGCTACGACCGTGCATGATCCTTGGGGGCTTAGCTGCCGCGATACGTCGAATAGCCGAAGGGGGATAGCAAGAGGGGGACGTGGTAGTGGGCCGCTTCGCTCATCCCGAAGCGGATGGGGACGATGTTTAGGAAACGCGGGCTTTCTGGTGGGGTGCCTGTGGCGTCCAAGTATGCGCCGGCGTGGAACACCAGTTCGTATTCGCCCACCTCGAATTCG
>RFXU01000273.1 GCA_009921505.1 Flavobacteriaceae bacterium | reverse complement strand
AGACATTGATGCGCAACTCAGGGAAACTTATTTCTTTGACACCCTAAACCTTTATTATGTCGGGACGACTCGCCCCACAGAAGAGCTTTACCTCTTGTGCAACAAACTCAGCGAGGACTCGAAATCGTTGAGCTTCAATCGCCTTTTAAAAGATTTCTTAACAGAAAAAGGACGTTGGCAAGAGGGGCTCCACAAATACGAGTTTGGGGCCCTTCCAAAAATTCAAGCCAGCGTAAAAAAATCATCTCAGACCCTGAACGCCCCCTTACAGATCGTGACCCCTGAACAACATCCCATCAGCATGGTTCCAGAGCGACGCGCAAGCAATTACTGGTTTGATGTTGGTATTGGCTTTGGCTCACTTTTTCACGAGCTGATGGCATTGATCATTCAGGCAGATGATAATGTTCATGCTCTAGATCAAATTAGTCTAAAATACCGTTTAGATTCCGATCAAAAACAAAAAGCAATGGAACTAGTGCAACAAACCATTGAACACCCCGAACTAGCCCATTTGTACAAAGGAGAACACGAAGTTTATGTTGAACGCAGTATCATTACCCCTGGTGGGGTTTTGCGTCCAGACCGAATCAATATGATCGGCCAAAACCAGGCGGTCGTCTTAGATTATAAAACAGGGGCGGCAAAATCACAGGATAAAGAGCAAATAATCGCCTATGGCGACGGACTCAAGGCTATGGGGATCCAGGTCAAAGCCCACCTCATAGTTTATCTTCGCCAAGACCCAATAGTTGTAAATAAAATTTAATTTAGCAGGGTAAAAACTAACGACATGTACGGTAAAATTCAAGACCATTTACAGCAAGAATTAGAAGACATTAAAGCACAAGGCTTATTCAAAAAAGAGCGCGTCATTACTGGGCCACAAGATGCGGTTATCAAAATATCGACCGGCGCTGAGGTGATTAATTTTTGTGCCAATAATTACTTGGGCCTGTCGTCTCATCCTAAAGTTGTTCAAGCCGCCAAAGATACGCTGGACTCTCATGGATTTGGGATGTCTTCGGTACGGTTTATCTGCGGAACACAAGACATACACAAGACCCTCGAACAAAAGATTGCGGATTTCTACCAAACCGAAGACACCATTCTTTACGCGGCCGCATTTGACGCAAACGGTGGCGTGTTCGAGCCGCTTTTAGGCCCCGAAGATGCAATCATTTCAGACAGTCTAAATCATGCCTCGATCATCGATGGCGTTCGTTTGTGTAAAGCCAAACGCTATCGCTATCAGAACAATGACATGGCCGATTTAAAAGCACAACTCGTGCAAGCTAGAGCCGATGGCGCGCGGTTCATACTCATTGTTACGGACGGGGTTTTTTCCATGGATGGGTTAGTGGCGCCGCTCGACAAAATTTGTGATTTAGCAGATGAATTCGAAGCCTTAGTTATGGTCGATGAATGTCACGCAGCCGGATTCATTGGGCCCACTGGTCGCGGCACTTTAGAGGAAAAAGGTGTTATGGGACGGGTAGACATCATTACCGGAACCCTCGGTAAAGCACTCGGCGGTGCCATGGGTGGATATACCACGGGAAAACGTGAAATTATTGAAATTTTGCGTCAGCGCTCAAGACCCTATCTTTTCTCCAATTCTTTGGCCCCCTCAATTGTCGGCGCCTCGATAAAAGTTTTTGATTTATTAGACAAAAACACCAGTCTCCGCGACCGATTAATGGCCAATACTGCATACTTTAAAAAAGGAATGCAAGACGCTGGATTTGATATTGTTGATGGTGAATCTGCCATAGTTCCCGTGATGCTTTACGACGCTAAGCTCGCTCAAGAAATGGCAGATCTGCTTTTGGCTGAAGGAATTTACGTGATCGGCTTCTTCTATCCTGTTGTCCCTAAGGGCAAAGCCAGGATTCGCGTACAACTCTCAGCGGCCCACACTCAGGAACATTTAGATCGGGCAATTCACGCCTTTATTAAGGTCAAAAAAACTATCGATTCTAGGGGGTCAAATTGACTTTTAACCCACTAATGGTAGGTAATTGCAAAAATTTTACTAGATTTGATTTTGTTAATAAATTTTAACAACTTACTTTTGCTTGAATAACACTTAAAAATTAAACTTTTTAGAATATGAAACATCTCAACCGT
>RFXU01000272.1 GCA_009921505.1 Flavobacteriaceae bacterium | reverse complement strand
GGAGCCGAAGCTCCTCTTACTTAAAGCTCGGTTAAAGGATCTATTCGAACTTCTTTGTGATCCTTAATGATGTAGTATACTTCTTTGCCCTTAACGCAGAGTATTCCTACTTGTGGATTGTTCTTTAACCAGATCGCAGTTTTATGCTTTAGTTCTCTGTCTTCTTTTTCAGCGTCATACTGTTCTTCGGATAATCGGCAATCTGAAATTGTTCCACGGTTCCATTTGAAAGATGTGCGTCCTTCTCCGTCAGTAACTCGACCAGTAAAGTTTGGTGAAGTTTCGACGTAGTGTTCCGCTCTAGAGCAACCAGTTCTAAATTGTACTTGGGCATCTTCTGCAAAAGACAATAGGCTGTTAAACTTGTAAGCATACTTTAGAAGGTTTGCTTTCTGGCCTTTGCTATCTCTTACGATCTCACCGCTAACTTTTAAAACATCTATTCCCATTTTTACTTCTCCATTTGATTCGTTATATATCTAGAATAGGTTAACAATCTGTTAACGTCAAGCGGAAAAGGAGCCTAAGCTCCCTCCTTTTTTATATGAGCGTAAAGCTCAGCTTGTTTTTTGGCGAAGTATTTACCACCCGCCACAATGTCTGGGTCGTCGTCCCAGTGTCCCTCGCGGTAATCGATGTCAGCGCGATTGTCTAAATCGCCCGCGAAGAGTTTAAGCACGTCGATGTCAACCAAAGTGCTTTTCTTGATTTTGCCATGCAACCAAGCTTGCAGAAAATCACGATAGTCGTTCATGAGCTGACGCGGCTCGATATTATCGGCGCACTCCCAAAAGTGCTCTACCTCTAAGCCAGTATAAGATTTTTGGCCATTGAGGCTGATGCCAAAAGTGATAGGGTTATTAGTGCGAGGTGTATATGCCATAAGAGGCTCCTTTCTGGGGGGACTAAGCCCCCCTGTTGATTACTTGTTTTCTTTTATGAAAATTTTTGCTTCTTCTACGGTTTGAAATTCGTAAACCCATCCAAACATTGATACCTGATAACCTCCTTCTACTTCGCGCTCATCGTAAATTTCGTATCCGTAGTATGTCATTTTCTTCTCCTTTTGATTCCTTATACATTAACAATACTCTAACATAATGTTAACGTCAAGCAATTAAAAAGATAATAAAATCAACTACTTATAATTCTGATTGTAATGATGTATGCGGTGACAGTTCGCGCAAAGCACTTCGCACTTCTTTGATTCGGCGTATGCTTTCTTCCACTGGTGGTTGCGAATATACTCGCTAACCTTTGTCTCGCCTCGACCTTCGGTGTGGTGGAAGTCAATCACCGCCGGATGTGAGAAGCCGCATTTACTACAAGATAAAGTCGATTTGTACTCAGTCCACTTTTCACGATTTCGGCGGCGATTTTCTTTTGACCTCTGGAGCGTAAGCTCCCTATTCCTACGATACCATTTCATACCGTAAGAGCGGTTATACTCTTTCTGTCTTTCCTTGTCTTTGTAAGGCAAGTTATGTTGCTTCGGCTATTATTATTATTCGTGTTGGCCAAGCATAACATGGAAAACTAATAAATTGAAAAAAAACTGTATTAATGCCAAAATAAAATTAGCGGCATTTCCCTCCTTTAGCCGTTAGAGTAGTCGATAGCTCCCCCACGCGTAACCTCCCTTGCGCGTGGGGTTTATTTTGGCTCAAAATGCTGTATTATAGGGCAAACTAGTTTTGGAGGTTTCTCATGCCTATGGTCGGCGGTAAAAAGTATGCGTATAACACTAGAGGAATGAAGGCGGCTAAAAAAGCAGCCAAGAAAAGCGGTAAGAAAGTTACCTATAAGAAAAAAGGTAAAAAGTAATGCCTAAAAAACGTGGCCTCTATGCAAACATTCACGCCAAGCGTGAGCGAATAAAGAGACAAAAGGCAGCCGGCAAAAAGCCTGAGCGTATGAGAAAAGTTGGCTCTAAGGGTGCGCCAACAGCAAAAGCGTTTAAAGCTGCGGCTAAAACCGTAAAAAAGAAGGCTAAGAAATAATGGCTATGACACAACAGCAAAGAGATCAGGCGATGAAAAATATCGCCCGAATGGAACAGCATTATAAGATGATAGGGCGCCCAAATCCAAACGCCCAACACATGGCAATGCGTAAGAGATCCTTGCAAAG
>RFXU01000271.1 GCA_009921505.1 Flavobacteriaceae bacterium | reverse complement strand
CTAGACCTGGGATCTGTTTCAAAAAGATCCATAAAAATAATACAAACGAACTTATGATCGCTGTGGATACACCAATGGACCAATCTGTATTTTTGGATACGCCTTGTGCAAATACAGTCCACGGACTAACACCAACTCCTGCAGCGATAAGCAATGCTTCCCCTAAACCAAAAAGGAATAAACCCAAAATAAGAAATAAAACTGAAATTGGTGAGGGTTTAATCGTCAAAGTTGTTGGCGAACTCCAAAATAGACTCGGTATAACTCTTATTTTAAATATGTTTAAATTCACGATAACCCACTTTGCTAAATTAAGCACTTTTTGCAGCACAATTGTTGTTTAACCGACGCAAAAATCCTAATTATTTCAAATTTATAACGCTTTTTTTAACTTTCTTGCGTCACAATTTCACCGAGGTAAAAGTAAGATTCACACTTGCTTACTTGCAGGTCCAGCGTCGTGCCATACTGCGTTTTCAATTGCATTAATCCATGGAGCTTTAGATTTTGCGAAGATATGTTTCACAGGTGCCAAAGATTTATGCTGTTCAAGAAAGCCGGTCCGAACATTATACACTGATCTGTCTGGCGCTCTTGCATATACTTGCGTCCCACAAACTCCACAGAACCCTTGAACGCGTTCGTTGCCGCTATCTGCGACCTTTGTATACTCAGATACTTCACCATCTATCGTGATATTGTCGCGCGTCATAATGACGACTGCTCTATAGGGCGCACCGCTGAAAGTCTGACAGTCTGTGCAGTGACATGCTAGAATCATATTTGCGTCAAAACTGCCTGAAATGGAAATGTTTCCGCAGTGACATTTTCCATTGACATGAATTTGTTCAACCAAGGTTTGTTCCTTTGCAAAGGTGGACTAATAAAGCATCGATTAGGCAAACGCTCAAATCAATCCAGAGTGAGTTTGATTAGCTACATTACTTGCAAATGATCCGAACTGAAAAGATGTTTTTTAGTGGGCAGTTCTATCATTTTCTTTTGCAAACATAATCCAACAAGTAATGTTGGTCGTGACTTACAATTGTCCGTCTTGCGTTGGAAATTGCACCAGTTTCAAAGGTGCCATTTATCTGAATCAGGTTTGTTGCCCATCGCGACACATCGATATAAGTTCTATGTTTTAGGCTCGAATAGGCTTCATGCAGCACGAATGAATAAGGTTCAGCCGTGACTACAGTGCCAGTCAACTCGCTCTCCGAAATTGTGAAATTCAGGGCTTCAAGTTCTGATGACAATAATGCTTCTGGCATCCTCGAGCCAATCTGTTTGGTTCCGACTTGTGGTTCGCAATGCCATGTCTCTTCTGCAAATAAGAAGCTTGTGCTGAGTAAGCATATGAGAAATGTCAACGGCTTGCTCATAAATCTCATGGTTGCTCTCTCCTTTATTACATTGGAAACAGTCATCTTTTATGAAGAAGCGGCTAATCGGTTAGCAAGTGATTCATAAATGGTGCTATTTGAATAGAGCCCCGTAAACTTGTTCCGCGGTAATATCGGGAACTTTGTAATCTTCATCCGAAACATGCTCTCGCCAGTTGGCCACATTTCCTTGATGACTTTCTTGCATAGCAACGTGACACATTGAGTTTGTTGCTGTGGCGCCATGCCAATGTTCTTCATGGGGCGGTATCCAGACGGTATCACCTGCATTGATAATTCTTGGGGCCTCGCCTCGTAGGCCAACCAAACCAGTACCACTTAGCACATAGAGCGTCTGTCCTAGCGGATGAGTATGCCAAGCAGTTCTAGCTCCTGGTTCAAACGTTACTCTAATTGCTCGCACACGTGCTGGTTCAGGTGCTTCCACAATTGGGTCTTGCCAAACTGTGCCAGTGAAATAATCAGATGAAGCTTTCTTCGTTGATCGTGAGCCAGATTTAAATATTTCCATTTTAATTCCATTTCCGAAGTTATGATTAATCGAGCCTACATCTTTGATGTTCGTTACTGCAGCTACTAGTAAGCTGCTGCCGACTTCTAAGTGAAACCTACGCCCCATTTTTCGGTCAATTTATAATTATTATTTGATGGGCTTATGTGACCTGAAAATTTTAACTTTGTCCAATCCGCATATTCGAGGTAATGAGCGTTATTTATTGACGCC
>RFXU01000028.1 GCA_009921505.1 Flavobacteriaceae bacterium | reverse complement strand
TTCAGTAAGGGTTTCTGAACCGTCAGGGCCCTTAAATACCGTTTTAGAGATCAGATGTTGACTCCATTTCACTCCGGCATACAAACGCCAAAATTTATAACTCTGAGCATCTGAGGTTCGCCATCTAATTTCTAATGGAAATTCTACGGTTGTCAATTGAAGACTATTGGCATCAATTGCATTCGGGCTCTGTTCTATGGTCCATGTGGGTAACCCTTCTTGACTGGATTGGGCAATGATATTTTGACCATAACGGTCATAGCCCAAGCCTATTCCTGTTCCTAAAGCCCAATTACCTTTTTGGGTTAAACGCCAATCACGAACAAATCCAAAGTGAATTCCTCCAATAAGCCCCCGCGTAGCTACCTCTTGAGGCACATCGGATAAGAGATTGTAGCTCAAGGCAAAATAAAACTGATCCTCTCGATAAAACTCGCCTTCTAAAGTATCGAAGACACTGGTTTGTTGAGCCACTAAAGTGAAAGGTGTCAGCCAGAAAACCATTATTATAAGACCCGAAAGAACTACCGAACCACTCCTTGGACGAAGGTCCTTTATTTTAAACCCTGCTCCGCTCATTAATGATATGCTTTAGACAAAAAAAGCCTCTTTACAGAGGCTTTTTTAATATTATAAAATTGATCACTAGTATGATTCCAGTGCATTTCCAGGAGTCGTAATATAGATTAACTTCAAAAGGTTTTGCTCACGCAACTCTTGTTTGATATCAGAGACCAAACCTGTATTGGTCTCTCCATCTACCTTTAAGGCAATCATAATTTTGTCCTGTAATTCAGGGCGAAGTTTACGACGGTATTCTTCTAAGGCAAACTTAATGTTCCCCACGTCCATATACTTGTCCCCGATTTGGATCTTGGCTTCCTTACCATACTTCTCATATCCCGGTCCTGGCTTACCTGCAAAGATAAATACAGAACGGTCTTTTTGAAGCTTTTCTACCTGATCTCCTTTTGGCAAACGTTGCATTACGAGCAGATTACTGTCGCGCAAAACAGTTACAACCATAAAAAAGAACAACAACATAAAAACGATATCAGGCAAAGATGCTGTAGAAATCGCCGGTAGGTCACCACTTTTTTTCTTCTTAAATTTTGACATGTCTTAAGGTTTTATTTTCCTGACTTTCTTGGCTCAGCTTCAGAAAGCTTAAGTGGAATTAAATCTTGTACTTGTTTGAGTTGCTCCTCGATTAAGTCCTTGCGGTCGCCAGTAATTTGCCCCTCGTCAATACCCTTTTTCATTTCCGTAAAATCCCACCCAAATAGGCGCTGAGATTCACGATTACGTAAAGTGTTGTAGGCAGCTACCAACTCATTTTGTACCGAGATATACATTTCGTAAGAAGTCAAGCGGTCATTTTGCACAGAGATTACTGCCTTTTGAGGGTTATCTGAAGACTCAGGTGAGCGCTTCCCCTTACAATAGTTACAGTATTCTGGAGAACCAGAAGGAGCACCACCGTTGTCAAGAAAGTCGATAGCTGCTTGACGCAAGTCTTTTAACTCCATTAGTTCATCCTCCACCAACAACTGATCATTTTTGTTGACGTTTACGATAAACAAGTTTTTTTGTTTAATTACTACGTCCAACTCTTCTTCAATTGGTGGTGGCAATTGACGTGCAATCCCTTTGTCCTTCTCAATGGTGGTCGTCACCAAAAAGAAAATCAACAAAAGAAAGGCAATGTCTGCCATTGACCCAGCATTCACTTCTGGTGTGGCTCTTCTTCCCATATTATTTTGTCGTTACTTTTTTAACGCCGCTAAAGACCATTGAAATAATGGCCACGACAGCCAAGATGTAAAAGGCAATAAGCCCCGTACCCACCAGGCGTGATGTGCTTTCAGAAACCACTTTGTTATCCACAAGCGGCAACCCTTCTGTACTTCCTGAAGCCATAGCATAAGAAATCAATACGACGGCTAAAAATGCCCCAACAGACATTAACGTCTTTTTGACATTACCTGCCAAAACCCCAGACACTACGAACAATAGTACCATTAAAACTACAATGGCCATAATGATATATCCGGTGTATAACATTGGGGAAACTCCTTCTCCGGTCATTTTCACGTATTCGTCACCTTTTGACACCAAAAGGAACCAGAATACAACTCCGGCGAGCCCTAAAAGCAGTGCGACGATTTTAAAAATTTTGTGTAAACCCATTTTCGCTCAGCTTTTAGATTATTTTTTGTTTTTGTAGGCAACTAACATATCAATCAAAGTGATTGAAGCATCTTCCATGTTGTTTACGATGCTGTCAATTTTTGCTACGATATAGTTGTAAAATATCTGAAGGATAATCGCTACAATAAGACCAAATACTGTAGTCAAAAGTGCAACTTTAATACCTCCAGCAACAAGTGATGGGTTCATATCTCCCGCAGCTTGAATCTTGTCAAAAGCCTGAATCATCCCGATTACAGTACCCATGAACCCAAGCATCGGGGCCAAAGCGATAAACAACGAAATCCAAGAAACATTTTTCTCAAGTTGTCCCATTTGAACACCACCGTAAGCCACTACCGCTTTTTCAGCAGCTTCAACACTCTCGTCTGCACGATCAAGACCTTGATAGTAGATAGAGGCAACAGGACCTTTAGTATCACGACAAACTTCTTTAGCCGCTGAAACACCACCACTCTTTAAAGCTTCTTCAACACTAGAGGCTAATTTAGCAGTGTTCGTAGTTGATAAATTTAGGTAGATGATACGCTCGATGGCAATAGCCAAACCTAGGATCAAACACAACAATACGATGCCCATAAATCCAGGACCTCCTTCGATGAAACGCTGCTTCAATTCTTGGTGAAAACTCTCTGATTGCGCAGGAGCTGCCTCATCTTGAGCAAGCAAAGTGCCGGCTGTTGCGCTGATCATAGAAACATTAGTAGAAAGTGCTTTTGCAGGAGCAGCTTGCACATTGTTTGAACCGACAAATACCAAAGCGGCAATTGCGAGAATAGAAAATAGTTTTTTCATTGCTATCGACTTAAAAGTTTGATGATTAGTTTTTAATTTTTAAGGCTCTAAAGATATAAAAATATTTAGTTTATATACAAGGCATGATCTACGGATTTTGGCGCAAAACCCATTAACTTCAAGGCCCAACGCAAAAGGGCAGAAAAGCCAAATTAAAAATTTAATCCTAACTTAACCCAGGCCTAAACGTTCTTGTAGGATTTTTTGAATCCTCATGAGTCAGTATACCATACCACTAAACCTCTCTATATGAGTGCTTCTGAATTTCAAACGGCTTTGAATGCCCTGAAGCGAGATCCGATTATGGCATTTCTAGCCAATGCGTTTGAGCATGAAATAACGCTGTCCGATCGATATGAACCGGATCACGCGAAAGCACTTGCCCTTCTGGTTGTGGAGCAGCAGGTGAGCTTTAAGGCAGCATTTACAATCAAGCAGCGATTTTTAAAGATCATTGACAACTTAACTTATTCTGAAATTCTGGCACTGGAAAACGATTTAATTCAGTCTGCCGGGCTTTCTAAAAGAAAAGTAGAATACATCAAGAATATCTATCAACATTTTTTAGACGGGCCCAAGAATTATGAGGTCATGAATTACGAGCAAATCCATAATTCTCTAATCCAAATAAAAGGGGTTGGGCGCTGGACCATCGAGATGTTTTTGATCTTCGTGCTCGGCGCTCAAGACATTTTTTCGAAAGGAGATTTAGCACTGATCAACAGCATCAAACGCAATTATAATTTAGATCCGCTAAGTGATGCCGATTTAAACCAACTTATTGAGCAGTGGCGGCCGCATAACACCGTAGCCTCTTTATTGCTTTGGCGCTCGGTGGAGCAAAAAATTTTCTACCCTCACCCTTAGTCACAAAGGTACTTCTGTTTAAAAAAATGAGGCTTATTGGAACATTCTTGCGAAGAAGTAGACGCCAAGGGCCCCAAGACCGACGATGAGTAAGACCTCAGCCCACTGCCATGATAACAACTTAAAAAGTAGGGCGAATACAGAAACTGAAAGACCAAAGAATTTAAGCTTTGTCAAAATTTTTTCACCCATTTTAAACGTATATCTCTTATATATAATCGCAGAGAGGAAGGGATTCGAACCCTCGATACGCTTTTGGCGTATACACACTTTCCAGGCGTGCGCCTTCGACCACTCGGCCACCTCTCTAAAACTGAATGGTATGATTCAGGGGCGCAAATATCGCAAAAAAAAGCAGTAGGTCAAGCCTGTCGGTTGAATTATAAACAATTTAGAGGGCTCCCCGTGCGCGAAAAATCAGATTCCCTCAAATTACAGTGTGACTTCACCTGCCAAAGAACGGCCAAATTGATCGCGTACGTAATCACTTCCTTTATCAAAGCTGATTAAATACATAAGCTTTGCCAGAGCAGACTCAGTGGTCATGTCGCCTCCCGAAATCACTCCCATAGCCTTGAGGCCCTGAGAGGTCTCGTAAAGCCCCTGTTCCACAGATCCTCCAGAGCACTGGGTTACGTTCACTACGGGAATGCCTTTGCCAATAATCTCTTGTAACGCCTCGAGGAACTCTGGAATATTAGGCAGGTTCCCACTGCCAAAAGTTTCAATAACTACCCCCTCTATTGCTGGAGCATTAAGCATGTATTTTAATATCTCTGTGGTCAAACCCGGGAATATTTTTATTAAAATAACCGAGCGATTCATTTGATAATGCACCTTCAGTGTCTCGTGCGTGCTGCGCCATAACAAATCCTTGGCCAGGGTCAAATGAACCCCACTTTCGGCTAAAGGTGGATGATTAAAAGAAGCAAAGGCTTGAAAGTGTTCTGCATTGATTTTTGTGGTGCGATTCCCTCGATACAACTTGTATTCAAAATAAATACACACCTCCTGAATCTGAGGCTTCTGGTCTTGAGCCATGGCCGCTAACTGTATGGCCGTAATTAAATTCTCTTTGGCATCCGTGCGCAAATCCCCTATGGGCAATTGAGACCCCGTTAAGATAACGGGCTTGTTAAGGCCTTGGAGCATAAAGCTCAGGGCGGAGGCTGAATAAGCCATGGTATCACTACCGTGCAGGACTACAAATCCATCGGCTTGCGCGTAATGAGTTTCAATAATTTCAGCCATTAGGCCCCAATGCGTGGGACTTAAATTAGAACTGTCTTGCGGTTCAGCCAATGAAATTGTTTCCATGGTGCAGTCCAGAAGATTAAGCTCTGGGATCTGCTTTAAAAGTTTATCAAAATCAAAGGCCCGTAGCGCTCCAGAGGAAAAATCGCGTATCATACCGATTGTCCCCCCTGTGTAAATCAATAAAATATGTGGCTTTTTCATGATGTAAATAAAGCACGTGCGTTAGCCGTAGTCACCCGATCAACCTCATTTAAAGGACAATCATAAATCCCAGCAACGCGCTGAGCAACATGGTAAAGATAACTACTTTCATTGCGTTTTCCTCTATAGGGCACTGGAGCTAAATATGGGCTATCCGTCTCCAAAACAATATGTTCCATTGGGATTTGCGCCAAAAACTGATCGATCTTACCATTTTTAAAAGTGGCCACACCTCCAATACCAAGGGAGAGCCCCAGGCCTATTATGTGATTGGCCTGCTCAAGGGTTCCGGTAAAACAATGAAAAATACCTTTAGGCATTGGTCCTTTGACGGCATCGAGTACTTCAAAAATTTCATCAAAGGATTCGCGACAATGAATAACAATAGGCAAATTAAATTCTTGAGCCCATTTGATTTGCTGAGCAAAGGCTTCTTGCTGCCACGACAAAGTGTCTTTTTGCCAATACAAATCGATCCCTATCTCTCCTACCGCACAAAAAGATCGACGCCTTAGTTCTTGATACACATGATCGAGTTCGTCTTGAAAATTTTCTTGAACCGAGGTTGGATGAAGCCCCATCATCAGGTGCATATGGTTTGGAAAACGCTCAGCCAAAGCATACATAGCCTTAGTCGTTGATGAGTCAATGGCCGGCAAATAGAAATCGTGAACACCAACGGCTTGCGCTCGCTCAATTACCGCATCAATATCCTGAGCAAACTCAGGAAGATAAAGATGGGTATGGGTGTCTATCACAACTCTAATGCCTTTTTAACGTCTCCGTGCATCAAGTGCTGAATCGGGTCCTCTAGGGCTTCTTTAACCGCAACTAAAAATCCTACAGATTCTCGTCCGTCAATGATTCGGTGGTCATAGCTCAAAGCTACATACATGATTGGGGCGATAGCCACTGCACCATCCTTCACAACCGGGCGATCCACAATATTGTGCATGCCTAAAATACCTGATTGAGGCGGGTTAATGATCGGTGTGGAGAGCATACTTCCAAAAACACCGCCATTGGATATTGTAAATGTTCCTCCGGTCATTTCGTCAACAGTAATCTGACCATCACGAGCGCGCAGAGCAAGGCGCTTAACCTCAGCCTCTACCCCGCGGAAACTTAATTCTTCCGCATTACGGATCACAGGAACCATCAACCCTTTCGGTCCTGAAACCGCTATTGAAATGTCCTTGTAATCATAAGTTACCTTGTAATCGCCATCAATCATCGAATTGACATCAGGAAATAAATCTAAAGCGCGGACTACGGCCAAAGTAAAAAAGGACATAAATCCTAGGCCCACATCGTGTTTGGCTTTAAACGCATCTTTGTACTCGTTACGCAAGGTGAATATGGCGCTCATGTCCACTTCGTTAAACGTAGTCAACATGGCTGTTTCATTCTTTGCCGAGACCAGTCGTTCAGCAACTTTTCTGCGCAGCATAGAAAGCTTTTGGCGACTTGAACCACGATTTTCAGAAGCCGCACTCCCCATGGCTGGCGCTCCTTTAATCACATCTTCCTTTAAGATTCGGCCATCACGCCCTGTGCCTTGAATTTGATCCGCACTGAGGCCTTTTTCGTCCATAAGTTTCTTGGCTGAGGGAGAGGGAGTGCCTGTAGCATAACTCACTGTTTTTTCCGGCGCTGCTGCTGTGGTTGCAGCTGCGGTAGGGGCCGGTGTTGCGGCCTTTGGTGCCGCGCCTCCTTCAGGACGCGCCGCATCTGTATCGATCAAACAAACAACTTGACCTACGGCCACGGCATCCCCTTCTTCGGCCTTTAAGGTGATAATTCCGCTGGCCTCAGCGGGCAGCTCTAAAGTTGCTTTGTCACTATCGACCTCAGCGATTGCTTGATCTTTTTCGACATAATCGCCATCGGCCACGAGCCATTGTGCAATTTCAACTTCTGTAATCGATTCGCCCGGAGAGGGCACTTTCATTTCTAACATAATACAACGGTTACTTATGGTGTATTGGGTGTGTCAAAGACACTGTCTAAAACTTTTTTATGACGCGCTTTAGAACGTGCGCTGCTTCCTGCGGCAGGTGAGCTATGCACGTTTCTTGAAGCCAAACGCAAAGGCACTGATTTAAAATTCATGTGCATAAAGCCCCAAGCCCCCATATTGGCAGGTTCCTCTTGAGCCCAAACATAATCATGAACATTTGGATAGGTCTCGATAAGCGCTTCAACCTGGGCTACGGGCAATGGAAATAGTTGTTCTAATCGCACAAGGGCCACATCATCACGTCCATTTTCTTGACGACGTTGTACCATATCATAATAAAACTTACCGGTACAAAACACTAATGAGGTGACTTTATTCTTGTCGCAATGTTGATCGTCAATGACCGGCATAAATTGTCCCTGAGCTAAAGATTCTCGGGTGGAGACCACATCGGGATGACGCAACAAACTCTTTGGGGTAAACACGATCAATGGCTTTCTGAAATTCCACTTCATTTGACGGCGCAACAAATGGAAAAAATTAGCCGGCGTGGTGACATCGGCGACCACCATGTTTTGTCGAGAACACAATTGCAGGTAACGCTCCATGCGTGCACTTGAGTGCTCAGAGCCTTGCCCTTCATAACCATGCGGCAGCAACATCACCAATCCATTTTGGATTTTCCATTTACTCTCGGCAGCGGAAATATATTGATCGAGCATGATCTGGGCGCCATTTGAAAAATCTCCAAATTGCGCCTCCCAAATCGTTAAAGTTTTTGGGGCGGCCATCGCATAACCATAATCAAAACCCACTACAGCGTACTCCGAAAGCAATGAATTAAAAATGTCCATATGCCCCGGCAGACCTAAGGTATTGTGTAGGTTGATTTCCTCAGAATCATCCTCGGTTTTTTTGATGGCGTGTCGATGAGAAAACGTACCACGCTCAACATCTTGACCCGAAATACGCACATTGAATCCTTCTTTCATCAAAGTGGCATAGGCCAAAAGCTCTCCCATGGCCCAGTCTAAGGTGTTTTCTTGAAAATAGCGCTGATTTCTGTCTTGAATAATGCGCTCAATTTTTTTAATAAATTTCTTGTCTTTAGGCAGTTGGGTAATCCCCTCTGCCAAAAGATCCAATTCATTTTGAGGAAAACTAGTGTCTACGTGAGATAAAATATCTTCAGCACTCCCGAGTTTGTACTCCGCCCAATCATCGGCAAGAATCTCGGTAACCACGGTTTTATCTTTTTCTCGAGAAGCCGCTAAGTCGTGTTCTAAAGCATCTTTGTATTCTTGCTCAAGTGCCGGAATAAAATTGGCATCGATGACCCCTTCGGCCATCAATCGATCCGCATAAATATCTCTGGGATTTTTATGACGGCCTATTGCTTTATAAAGACTAGGCTGGGTAAATCGAGGCTCATCACCTTCATTATGCCCATATTTTCGATAACCGAGCACATCTATAAAGACGTCGCGCCCAAAGGTCATTCTGAAGTCCAAAGCAAATTTAAACGCATGACAAACCGCTTCGGCATCATCTGCATTGACGTGCAATACGGGTGATAGCGTAACCTTTCCAATATCGGTACAATAGGTGGACGAACGGGCGTCGAGATAATTTGTGGTAAATCCTACTTGATTGTTGGCTACAATATGAATCGTTCCTCCGGTTTTATAACCATCGAGTTGCGCCATTTGAATCACCTCATAAACGACCCCTTGACCAGCAATCGCTGCATCCCCATGAATCAATATCGGGAGAATTTTTGAAGCGTCCCCGCTTAGAGGCCCATCGATTTTAGCACGGCTGATCCCCTCGACTACCGCATCAACCGTTTCTAGGTGAGAAGGGTTGGGGGCCAAGTCCATACGGATTTCCTTACCGCCATCTGTTTTTCTGAAACTGGTCCAGCCCATGTGATATTTTACATCGCCATCAAATAGGTCGTCTTCGGCGTATTCTTTACTGTCAAATTCGCTAAATATCGCTTCAGCAGATTTGCCGAAAATATTAGCCAATACATTCAATCGCCCACGATGCGCCATTCCCACCACAAATTGGGTCACCCCGCGCTCTGCTCCTTGTTCAATCAGAGCATCAAGTCCCGGGATAATGGCATCGACGCCTTCAATAGAAAAACGCTTTTGGCCGACATATTTGGAATGTAAAAAACTTTCAAAAGAAATGGCCTGATTCAACTTGTTCAGGATATGCTTCTTTTCTTGTGGAGAAAACTTGGGGTGGTTGTCGTTGACATTAAGCCAATTTTGAATCCATTGAATCTCTTCTGGGTTTCGAATATACATATATTCAATACCGATTGAATCGCAATAAATCTGATCCAAATGATGACAAATATTGCGCAGACTGGTTTTACCAATCCCCAAAATACTACCCGCCTCAAAATCCTGATCTAAATCTTCTTGGGTCAACCCAAAATTCTCAAGAGCCAAAGTAGGCTTGTATTGACGGCGTTCACGAACCGGATTCGTCTTCGTAAATAAATGCCCCCTGGTGCGATAGGCGTCAATCAATTTAATGACCTGAAATTCTTTGAGGACATTAGCAGGAAGTCCAGTGGGCGTTTCAACCCCTAGGGCCTCTAGCGATCCATGCTCAATAGCAAAATCAAAGCCTTGAAAAAAAGCTTTCCAACTCGGCTCAACAAGGTCAGGAGTTTGCAGGTATTTATCGTAAAGCTCAGCGATGTACGATGGATGTACGGCATTGAGAAATGAAAATCGATCCATAAGTTAGAATCCTGCTTGGGTTTTTAATTCTGACGTTGCAAAAATACAATAAATCAACAATACAGCAGGGCATATATATAGAATTCTAGGCGGCGAAAAATGAGAAGAATTAAAGGCTCGCTCTAAAAGTATTTTTAGAAATTTCTATTCATCAGCGCCTTGCCAAAATCGCTTAAATAAGCCTTGGCTCGATCGGATAAGTCGGCCTGGTCAAGTTGTGAAAAAGCACGTTCGGTATGCTCTTTAATGGACTCTTGGATCGCCTGGGTCGCTCCTGTGGCTTCGAACAGTGATTTAACCTGCATCACTTTTTCATCGGCCTGAATATTTTGATCGTCAAAATAGTCTAATAAGGCTTGTCGTTGTTCAAGTGTGCCTTTGGTCATCGCACTGATGTATAAAAAGGTCTTTTTACTGCTCAAAATATCTCCGCCCACTTGTTTACCAAAAACCTCAGGATCGCCGAAGGCATCTAGAAAATCATCTTGTAATTGAAAGGCTAAGCCCAGGCTGCGGCCAAACTCATAAATCAGATCTTGCTCTTTCTGGTCTACTCCAGCTACGATCGCCCCCATTTTCATGGCGGCTCCTACTAAAACTGCAGTCTTGTAATTGATCATTTTCAGGTATTCTTCCATTCGGACCTCCTGAAGCTGTTCAAAATCAATATCATATTGCTGCCCTTCGCACACCTCGATGGCGGTCTGGCTGAACAGTTTGGATAAGGCACTAAAAGTCTCAGGAGGATAAGACTCAAAATGACGATAAGCTAATATCAACAGGGCATCCCCAGAGAGAATTCCTGTATTTAAATCCCATTTGTGATGGACCGTTTGATGCCCCCTGCGCAAGGGCGCTTGATCCATAATGTCATCATGAATTAGGGAGAAATTGTGAAATAATTCTACGGCCAAGGCGGCGGGAATTGCCTTTTGGTATTCCCCTTGAAAGCACTCGCAGGCCATGAGCGTCAATACGGGACGCAGTCGCTTTCCTCCTAATGAGAGAATATAATCTATGGGCGCATACAAGCGCTGAGGAGACTCTGGCAACTGCTCCCCGGCTAAAGCGCGATCTATCGCATCCTTATAAAACCCAATATGCTGCATCCACTATTTTTTTGCTAAAATACATTTTCATCACGTGCCTGAGTCGCTTGAGGATAAAAAAATTAAGGGCAAAAACCCCAAAAGGTCAATTTTTATGCGGGTTAAACTAGGGGATGTTAAATTTTTGTAAACTTAGGAAACTTTTGTGGTGTTAAAAGTTTTCTTGATTACATTTGCGCGCTGTGAAAGAGAAAATAATTGCAAAAGCCGGAGAGCTCTTTTTAAACTTTGGTTTTAAGAGCATTACCATGGACGACATTGCTCGAGAATTGTCCATGTCCAAAAAAACCATCTACAGCTGTTTTGAAAACAAGACAGCACTCGTTAGATCGGTTACGGAATCCATTTACGGTATTGTCATTCGCGGTATAGACAATATTTGCCAAAAACAGCTCAATCCCATTGAGGAACTATACGAGATTAAAAAGTTCGTTTCACTACAATTAAAAGATGAAAAATCATCCCCCCAATTTCAATTACAGAAATATTACCCTGAAATTTTTGAGCAAATCCAAGGCAATAACTTTGACCTCATTCATGACATTACGTTAAACAATCTGCAAAGAGGGATTGATCAAGGGCTGTATCGCGATGACGTCAATGTCGAATTTGTTGCACGGATTTATTTTATCGGCATGACCGGGATTAAAGACGATACGATTTTTCCCATCACTGAATTCCCTAAAATACGTCTGATTGAATCCTATTTAGATTATCACTTAAGAGGTATTGTCACTAAAAAAGGCTTAGCCCTACTCAATAAATACACCGATCAAAACACACTATGAAAAAGATATTAATTCTGGTTCTTGCAGGATTCTATTTCGCCCCCTTGCAGGCCCAACAAAGCAGCTATAGTCTGAGTCTCGAGCAAGCCATTGCCCTGGCCCAAGACAGTAGTTATGCCAGTTTAAACGCCCGGAGAGAAATGACCCGGGCCTTGAAAAAGAAATGGGAAACGACCGCAACTGGCTTGCCTCAAATCAATGGCTCTATAAGCTATAACAATAACATAAAACAGCCCGTAACCTTGATCCCTGGTGAAATTACAGGAGGAGCACCTGGAAGTTTTACACCGGTTATTTTCGGGACCGAGCAAAATGCCACGGCCCAGGCCACCTTGGAGCAACTGATCTTTGACGGCAGCTATCTCGTGGGGCTCCAAGCCGCCAAAACATTTTTAGATTTTTCAAAAAACGCCTACGAAAAAACACAAATTGAAGTTGAGAAAAGTGTCGTGAATGCCTATGGCAGTGCCAAAATGGCTGAGGCACTCGTGTCGGTTTTTGACAACAACTATAAGACCCTTAAAAAATCATATGACGAGCTCCAAATTGTCTATGAGAACGGATTGACCGAACTCGAGGCCTTAGAACAGCTCGAAATCACCTTGCTGGAAGTAAAAGGCTATTTGGACAACGCCCAGCGGAGTCAGCGCCTTGCGCAGCATCTTTTGCGGGCCACCTTGGGACTCCCCTTAACCACCGAACTCATTTTAACGGACGAGCTTGACACTTTGATTTTACGTGCTGGCGAAGAAATAAATCCTGACATCACTTTGGATCTGCAAAAACAGATTGATGTGCGCATCGCAGAAAATTTTACAGAACAAAGACGTTTAGAGTGGCAGCTCGAACGCAGTAGTGCCCTGCCGAGTTTATCGGCCTTTGCCAATTACAGTACGCAAGCATTCAGCAACGATTTTACCTTTACCGACAACACCCAACAGTGGTTCCAGTCCTCTGTCCTTGGGATAAGAATGCAAGTGCCTATTTTTAGTAGTGGATTTCGCAGTGCACGAAGCAGCCAGGCAAAAATAGCTTGGGACCAAGCCAAGACTGAGTTTGCGCAAACCAAACAAGCTACGCAAATCGCTTTTGAAAACGCCTTGAGTGATTTTAATTTGTCCAAAGACAATTTTGACAATGCCTCCAAGAGCTTGAATTTAGCAGAGCGCGTTGCTTCAAAAAATCAAATCAAATTTGACCAAGGTATTGCCAGCAGCTTTGATTTGTATCAAGCTCAAGCCCAATTCTATCGGGCGCAACAAAACTATTATACCTCACTTTTGGCCTTACTCAATGCCAAAACAGTCCTCGAAACCTTTATCAACCCCCCAACTTTTTAATCCGTTACCATGAATAAATATATACTCCTATCGCTTTGGGCCAGTTTAAGCCTTTTAAGCTGTCAAGAAAAAAAACAAACCGTTGACGAGGTTATTGCCACAAATGATTTAACTCAATTGCGCGCCAAACGCGCCGCAATAGGGGATCAACACCAAGCCCTATCACAGGATTTAGAAGCGCTGGACAGAGCTATAGGTAAGCTCGATCAAAATGAAAAATTATCACTAGTTACCGCCATGGTCATCTCACCCGAGCGCTTTGAACACTATCTACAGGTTCAGGGGGATGTGGCAACCAAGCAAAACATAGTGCTTTATCCTCAATTTTCTGGTCAACTTCAGACCCTACATGTCTCCGTAGGGGATCAGGTTAAAAAAGGAGCCCTTTTAGCGACCCTTGACGACAATGGGATGGCACAGCAACTCAATCAATTAATGGTTCAAGAAGCCCTGGCCAAAACGACCTTTGAACGTCAAGAAAAACTTTGGAATCAAAATATTGGGAGCGAATTGCAATACTTGCAGGCCAAGACACAATATGAGGCCCAGCGCAGTTTGACCCAACAAGTTTCACAGCAGCTTGAAAAAAGTAAAATCGTGGCGCCTTTTGACGGAACGATAGATGCGGTATTGGCCGAAGCGGGGACTGTCGTTAGTGCCGGCATGAGCCCTGTATTTAGATTGGTTAACCTCAGTAATATGTACCTAAAAGCAGACGTTGCTGAAGGCTACCTCAACGATGTGGTCGCCGGTAAAAAAGTCCTCGTGAACTTTCCGGTGCTCGGCCTTGAAGTGCCCTCGACGATCCGAAGTGTGGGTCGTTATATTAACCCAGACAACAGAACTTTTAGCATCGAGGTCGATTTGCCCAATAACAAAGCGCAAATCAAACCCAACCTCACCGCTCAAATTAATATTAATGATTACACCAATGACCAGGCTCTTTTGGTTCCACAATCCGTAATCTCAGAAAATGCAGCGGGCGAGCAATATGTCTATACCACCCTATACGATCAAGACCGCAACCAATCTTTGGCCAAAAAACGGATTGTGGTCACCGGTAAAACCGAAGGCGATTTTGTTGAGATTCTTCAAGGCATTCAGCCGGGAGATACGGTCATTGCCGAAGGGGCTCGTAGCGTAAAAGATGGACAACCTATTTCAATTCTCAAGACCATAACTCATGAGTAAATCAAATAAAAACCTGAACAAAGAATTCGGGCTGGCGTCTTGGGCGATTGACCACAAGACCATTATTTATGTATTGATTGGGGTCATTCTGCTTTTAGGAGGAAAAGCCTATTACGATATGCCTCGGGAAACATTTCCAGAAATCAAGGAGACCAAAATATACATCAGCGCCCCCTATCCTGGTAATACTGCAGAGGATATTGAGCGACTGATTCTCGATCCCTTAGAAGATCGCTTAAAAAACTTGAGCAATGTGGTGGAAATCGTCGCGACGGCTCAAGAGGATTATGGCATCATCACTGTAGAATTTGATGAATCTATTGCTGTTGAAGCGGCCAAACAAAAAGTAAAGGACGAGGTTGAGAGTGAAAAAAGTAGCGAAGACTGGCCCACCTTTAACGGCGCTAAAGTAGAGCCCAATGTTTTTGACCTTAACTTTTCCGAGGAGGCTCCCATTAGCAACATTAATATAAAAGGAGACTATCCAACGCAGAAGCTCAAAGAGTTTGCGGAATATTTGGAAGACGCCATAGAAGATTTGCCTGAAATTAAAAAGGCGGACATCCGTGGGGCGCAAGAACGTGAAATTGAGATTGCGGTGGACATCTATAAAATGATGGCCGCACAGGTGAGTTTTGATGATGTTTTGGGGGCAATTCGCAACGGAAACATGACCATGTCTGCGGGAAATCTTATCGCCAGTGGACAGCGTCGATCCCTGAGAATCATTGGAGAAGTCGATCAGCCCAACGCCCTGGAGAAATTTGTCGTGAAGACTCAAGGGGGGGTGGTGTATCTGAGTGACATCGCCCAAGTTAACTTTAAAGAAAAGGAAACCACCACTTATGCCCGTGAATTTGGCGCCAATGTGGTGATGCTCGATGTAAAAAAGCGTGCCGGAAAAAATATGGTTGAGGCGGCTCAAAAAGTTGAGGCCATAATCGAAAAGGCCAAAACTGATGTTTTTCCACAAGATTTAGAGATCAGCATTGCCAATGACCAATCGGCCAAAACCATAAATCAGGTGGATGACCTAGTGAACAATATCATCTTTGGAGTCATTTTGGTGGTTACCGTACTTATGTTCTTTTTAGGCTTCCGCAATGCGCTTTTTGTTGGATTTGCCATCCCTATGTCTATGTTCATGAGTTTTATGGTCCTTCAACTTTTGGGCTACACTATGAACACAATGATTTTATTCGGGCTGATTATGGGGCTTGGTATGTTGGTTGATAATGGCATTGTGGTGGTCGAGAACGTTTACCGATTAATGGAGGAAGAGGGCTTGTCGCGCGTTCGCGCAGCCAAACAAGGTATTGGAGAAATCGCCTTCCCGATTATTATTTCAACGCTCACCACAGTGGCCGCATTTATCCCTCTGGGATTATGGCCTGGGGTTATGGGTGAATTTATGATCTTTTTCCCAATTACACTGTCGGTGGTTTTGGGCTCTTCGCTTTTTGTGGCCATCTTTATGAACTCTATGTTGGTCTCTCAATTTATGGAAATTGACAACCGCATCATCAAACGAAAAAGTTTGATCCGCCTCACAGTGATTTTGGGTGGTTTAGGCCTTTTAATCTTGTTTTTAGGGGGAAGTATGCGCGGGCTTGGCAGTGTGATGATTTTTACCGTGGGACTGTTTTGGGCTTATAAATACGGGATCAAACGTTGGGCCAATACCTTTCAAAGAAGGGCCCTTCCTTGGCTTGAAAACAAGTACAAAAACTTTTTGAGGTTTGCCCTTAACGGCTATCGTCCTGCCCTATTTTTTGGGACTACTTTTTTACTCTTGTTTGTCGTTTTTGGCCTTTTTGGCGCTTCAATCGGGAGTCAACGGACCAGCGTTGAGTTCTTTCCGGATAACAAGCCAAATCAAATCGTTATTTATATCGAATACCCTCAGGGTACCGATATTGAGAAAACCAACGCCATTACTTTAGACATCGAAAAAAAGGTCTACGATATCATAAACGATCCGATGTATCAGGACCTTGAGACGGGTAAAAATGTTTTGGTTGAGGCCGCAGTTTCTCAGGTTGGTGAAGGTGCAGGAAATCCACAAACAGATGCTGGTAACACTGCAGAAATGCCGCATCGAGGGAAAATTACAGCGACCATGCACGAATTCAAATTTCGTCAAGGTCACGATTCAGAGATCTTGCGCAAACGGATTCAAGAGCAGCTTAAAGGCCGTTATCCCGGTGTATCGATTTCTGTAGAGAAGGAC
>RFXU01000270.1 GCA_009921505.1 Flavobacteriaceae bacterium | reverse complement strand
AATAATTGTTTAACGTATGATACTCTTACACGTCCTCCGCCACTTCTGTTTTGATTTTGTACGCCAGCACCCGATCTGCTCGACGAGGAGCGCTTGTACATGTATTGTCCAAGGTTGGGTATGCCTCGACCTTCAAGCTCGCGCAACCAGCTTGCTCCGCTCGCCCACGGCATTGGTGTGGCAGAATATAAATCTTGTAATGATGGACTAGTTACTACGTATGTCCACACAAATCCAAATTGTCCCATTTTTCTATTTTTTATCATGATATCTGTTCGTCGTAGCATAACTTCAATATCAGAAATTGGATCTGTTCCTGCGTTGAATCCGATGAAACCGAATAGATTTCCTTGAGGAAGTGAATTTGAGTGATTGGATGCGTCGGGTCCGCCGCGAAGTTCGCGGGTTACAGGATGCGACTCAAAGTCGGCCATAAATTTTGTGTGAATAGTTTTGAATTGTTTTTCTATTAACAGTCGCGTTTGATTGATCAGTTGTTTATTTCCGATCAGTTGTTTATGAATCGCGGTTTTAACAGATCTATTGAGTCGATTTGGCATTTGCTTCGATTGGACGTAAAAATAGAGTAACAAATTGAATTACATCAAACAGTCCGTGTGGTCGTGGATCCGACTCAACATGAAACATTCTGCCATCAAGTTCGACGCGCTTTGCGTCTTTTATATATTCATAATCTTCTATTTTTAATTTGACGCGCACCATACTGTTTGGATCAACTCGATTGACTTTTACTTGTGTGTCTGTTTCGCCGAAATATTCTAGACTGCGATCGGTATCGTATCGAATTCTTGCTTTGAATACTTTTTTGACAGGCACATTTTGTACGCTTTGATTTTGTGCTCCTGCGTTTTTATATAAATAGTTATAGTTTGGATCGGTGCTGATGATTACTTTTTGTGCTTCTTTGTATACAATTATTTCTCGTCCAAATGTATCATGAAGATCAAGTAAATTAGCAGCAATGCTGGCGCGTTGAGAAGATGATAAAAATTCAGCCATATATAGTTTTACACTAAAGAAAATTTTTTGTGTACTAGATTGTAAGGTATAAGGTATATATGAACGCAGAGGACATTTTTAAAAAATGCTGCCAACGGAACACGGTGTCCCTTTTTAAGGGATTTCTTATGATGTTGGAAGATCTCCACAAGGAGCACGAAATTCATTTCAACAAGCTGAGGCAAAATTTACCCGAAGGGTGTGTACCTCTGATCGATCAAGCCGACTACTTTGACGAAGATAAATTACAGCATCTTCGCAAGCGTACTCTAGATATTGGTAACGAAACAATTAGAAATATCGAAGGAGAAATAGATAATTATATTATAGGTTTTACATTTAAATAGTCATGGCAGAAACAACATTAGAACAACCGCTTCCAACAATGGATGATACGCGCAAAAAAATGCGTGAAATTTACAGCTTTATCTTTGAAAAAGAAGAAAAAGTAAAACGCACCGAAACTAGCACAGTCAAGAATGAAGAAACAGGCGAAGATGAAGAGGTGTCCGTCACCAAGGAGGTAAGCGAAAAGACACCGTATCGTGTGATCATGAAGCAACCCACTCGACGTCAGATCGAAGAAGCCGAGCTTGAGTTTAGTGTTGAGATGAGTCAATGCATCAAGAAAGGTATTCTCACCAAAGCAATGCTTGCCAAAAAATACAGCGATACTGGCGGACTGCTCGCCGAAGAGGATGCAAAAGCTCTCACCAAAATGTATGTCAAGTATGGCGAACTATCTCAAGAAAGCGAGCGCAAAAATTTAAAGAGCGATCAAACCGAAGAAGATCTTGCACGACTCAAAGAAATTACTGGCGAGATCGCCGAATTGCGCAAAGACATTATCAATGTTGAAACATCGTATTCTAATTTATTCAATCATACTGCTGATGTACGAGCTGAAAATAAAGTGATACAATGGTATATTCTTAATCTTACATATCTGCAAAAAGGAGACGAAGAAAAAACAACTCCTATGTTTGAAGGAAATGATTTCGAACAAAAGCTGCAGGTTTATTACGAGATGGAAGAGGAAGGTGATGAATTGTATGATATTGTTGGTGGAAAGATTGCGGCGCTGTATAGTTTTTGGTACTATAGTAGTGGAGCAGTTCTGCGCGACGACTTCGAAAAGCT
>RFXU01000269.1 GCA_009921505.1 Flavobacteriaceae bacterium | reverse complement strand
CGAAGCGGCGCCCTCTTTCGTTGCTGAAGCAAACGATGATGATGTGCCATTCTAATGCTTGAAAAATATATCGAGAAAGCCGTTTGTGATTATGCCAAATCCAAAGGCTTTCTTGTATATAAATTCACAAGCCCAAACCGCCGCAGCGTACCTGATAGGATGTTTATAAGAGCGGGGCTTGTGTTTTTTATCGAATTTAAGCGGGCAGGGGCTAAACCCACCGCCATGCAAGATAGAGAAGCCCAAAAGATAGCCGCACAAGATATTAATGTTTATTTTGTAGATGATATTGAGATGGGTAAATCAATCATAGATACATTATGTTAAATGCCTCTAACCTCCACCCCTACCAGAAAAAGGCTATAGCCTTTATTCAGGAAAAAAAGAAGTGCGCTTTATTTCTCTCGATGGGGCTCGGAAAATCAGTGAGTACCTTAACCGCCCTGCAATCCCTTAAAGAACAGGGAAAAATAAAGCGGGCGCTTATTATTGCCCCGCTAAGGGTAGCCAATACCGTATGGGCGCAAGAAATAGAGAAATGGGAACATATAACCCTAAGGGCGCATATCTGCACAGGTGGCGCTGAAAACCGCCTTAGACAACTCAAGCAAGCGGGGGATATTTTTATCATTAACCGCGAAAATGTAAAATGGCTTATTGATCTAGCAAAGAAGAAAAAGAAATGGCCTTTTGATTGTGTTGTGATCGACGAAAGTTCAAGTTTCAAATCACCCTCAAGCCGTAGATTTAAGGCGCTGAAGTTGGCTTTGCCGAAAATCAATTACATGGTGTTATTAACAGGAACACCCGCCCCTAATGGCGTTATGGATCTGTGGTCGCAATTATATTTAATTGACGCAGGGGAAAGGTTAGGCAAAACCATCACCAACTTCAAAAACCTTTATTTTAATCAAACAGGTTACGGCGGTTATACATACCAACTTATCCACGGCGCGGATCAAACTATTCATGAAAAAATATCCGACATCTGTTTGAGTATGACGGCGCAGGATTATCTGGATATGCCAAAGCGGATTGATGTTAATATCACTTGCCCAATGCCTGAGGATGCCCGGGCGCAATATGATGATCTAGAGAAAGAATTTTGGGTACAGCTTGAAACCGGTGAAATCGAAGTATCTAGCAGTGCGGTTATGGCCGGTAAATTATTACAATTCTGTAACGGCGCCGTTTATGATAATGAACAAGATTGGCACGTTACCCACGATAGTAAGATTGAGGCGTTAAAAGATATTGTTGCGGATAATGCGGGGGAAAATATCCTTGTTGCTTATAATTTCAAATCAGACCTTGCCCGCCTTAAAAAAGCCTTTCCCGATGCTGTGGTGCTGGATCGTAAGGGCGTTTGTATTCCAAAATGGAATGAGGGGAAGATTAAGATGATGTTCGCGCACCCCGCCTGCCTACACCCTAAGACTAAAGTATTGACTGAACGCAGGGGATGGGTTAATATTATCGATGTAAAAATTGATGATAAAGTCTTTGATGGGGTTGAATTTGTCAATCATGATGGTTGTCAGTCTGCGGGCTTTCAGGAAGTGATTGACGTTTTCGGCATCCAAATGACTAAAAATCATAAATTATTAATTGATAATGAATGGGTTGAGGCGCAAAATGTACGAAATATTAGAGACGCTAAAAGAAAGGCACTATACAAACACAAGGTCGATGGTTCAGGTGCGGGCAAAGTGCCAAACCTGCGGGGGCGTTTCAGTAAAACTTCTGCAAAACGTCCGCAGGTCAAACCGATTAAAAAGAAAACATTGCGACATGTGTATTCAAGAAACGTTTCACAATTTAACGAATACGCGCATTTGGAGAATTTGGAAGGGAATGAAAGAAAGGGCAACAAAAGACACCAGCAAGGATTTTACGAGATATGGCGCAGCAGGGCGGGGGCTTTGCAAGAAGTGGGAGAGTTTCGAAAACTTTTACCAAGATATGAAAGACGGATATTCGGACGATTTGACACTGGATCGGATAGACAATACCAAGGGGTACTCAAAAGAAAATTGCAGACGAAGAGTTACATGATGCCGTTGCCAGAGCAGAGTCATTCGCCATCGAAGCTGAGCAAGCCAGTAAGGCAAAGAGCATTACATTTTTTGGACTTGGTGGTTCTGGTCCTGTAGCATTAGAT
>RFXU01000268.1 GCA_009921505.1 Flavobacteriaceae bacterium | reverse complement strand
TATAGGATGTAGTGATAAAACGATAAACGGTGTGGCTAAATAATGACACTGAAGTACTATTGAAACCCGATGGCACCGTAGCCTGATTTGGTTTTAAAACGATTATATTTGAGGTCTTATTTTGAGTTTTAGGGTTTAGGTGGTCTTTTTTGTAAAGTGGCAAAGACTATAGCTAGGCGTAAATTGTTATTTTTTATTTATTAACAGATTTTTGTACAAAGCTTTAATAAGGAAGTTCCATTAGTATTTAAGTACGCTTATTAAAGGAAGAAAAAGGGCTACGAAAGTAGCCATAAAATAAAAAAAACTTTTTTAAGTAAGTGCCTAGGATTTTCACAAAATCGAATTCGCGCTTAGCCTCATAACCTATAGGATCACGTCTTCCACATTGAGGACAAAGAGAAGTTTTTGATGGTAAAACTTTTTTACAATGGTTACATTCCGCAAGAAGGGGATAAAGGTCTCTTTCTAAACTGAATAGCAAATTAATCATCCTTTTCGTGTTCCCGTGGCTCTAATCTGTTGATATCGCCATAATTAGAGCAAATAATTGTTGAATGACTGTATTGTTTTTAAAAAAATCCACTTGAAGGTTAGTTGTTTCGCAAGCAATCGGATTTTCGAAACTGCTCACGGAACCAGCTATATTGTTTAAGTAAATTTCTATCTCCCTTATTTTAAAATCTTGGCAAAAATGCTCCAACTAAATAAAATTTATTTATAACAATATTTTATAATTTTACTTATTTTTGTTTTAGCATGCCACTGTAAATGGACAAGTATTTTAGACACAAGACTTAGAGAAAGAGAAAGTTAATTAACGATGAGTTTATTTGCGCACCTTTGCATAAAAATTTAACGCAACACACTCGATTGTGAAATCAAGCATCGGGCCAATCTGAAATCTATAGACATGCAAAAAAAGAGGATGTAGCACTAGCGTGAGCGATCATATTTTCTGTCGTTGCTTCTGTTCCCGCAATTTATTGTTTGGGCGATAACTTGGAGATGTTGTGATGATCCGTGAGATCAATCAAGGTCGTTGGGCTGTGTACAACTCAAAAGGTATTATTGTGATTATCACCCGTTACAAACGCATAGCGGAAGCATATTTTGAACGAGTTAATTCCTGACAAAGTCACCAGTGCCGATCCATCCAATGGATTACGAAGTTTAGCGCAAGAGCGAACTGATTTCACAACCAGTTCACCCTTGGCAAATATAGTGCAGCGCTAGCCGCTCTATACTATCTTTAACGACAAATTGGAAAAGTGTTTAGTTGCTATCTGCGCAATTGCATTTAGGCCAGCACAGCGTGGCAACTAAGCCAAAACCAGCTGTTTTCGTAGCAGGGTTGGGCGGGAGCGAGCATATGAAAAGTTTCTTCATATTTATCTAAACGACCAAGCTCCCAATTATTTTAGAGGAAATAAAATGGTCAACCTCAAAACAAACGCTAGCTATTCAAAGCGGGTGGTTTGCAATTGGCGATCCGCTCAAATCTTGACCCAGCCCGCCTATGTGTGCAACGCGCGTGCGCTCGTGCGCGACTTGGGTGTCAATGCGCGGGTTGGCGTGTATCACGTTAACGTGCGACATTTTTTTGCAAACTTAAATTGTTTAGTGTTGACGCTCTAATGTATTATTTCTCTTCAAACCATTCACATTGAAACTCAACGTATGCTGAGCGTTTCATTGAAGTTGTTACTCTTGTCCTGTCGATAATAATTTCCATGTTGGGTTTATCAAAACGCGTTAAATAAATTTCATGCCCTTCAGTCAATTTTTTATGAATTAAGACAGAATTTTGTGATTTCGAAATATCACAGGTGCCGTTAGGGCATTCAATTTCATATTGCCAACCCAATTCCGTCTTAAATTTCAAGTCAGCCAGCCTAAATAATGCCGATTGTGTGTATGCAGTCATTTTCCTATCATCCAACTTACGTAAACCATGGGTGCAATACACATATTCCTCAGATTGTGCGGCGTTAACACATGAAAATACCACAAGTATCAAAACCGAAAGTTTTTCTATTACCATCATTATTGCATCCCTGTTTAGGCTTATCTTAAAATTTTCAACAGCTATTTACTCTTTCTGCTAAAATGATCATGTTTTCGTGATAGCATTCACACCTGTCACGACCAAAATTAGCTTTGCAAGTAAG
>RFXU01000267.1 GCA_009921505.1 Flavobacteriaceae bacterium | reverse complement strand
AAATAGTGATGTGTAATGATCCGAGCAAGCGTCTTGCGGTCGGCGTTGCGTGGCAGCGGGAGATCAGGCTCCCAGTGAGAAATTTTGAAAGGCATAAATGCGTCCTCATCATGATTAAAGATGAGTTAACGTCGCATATGTTTGGTTTTGGAGATAAATGGGAACTAAATTATTTTTTATGGTTTAGTTGTGCTTCCGCCCATTTTTTAGCTTCGTCGCCATAGCCTCTCCAATCTGGGCGGTTGTGTTTATCTTGGCCTTTTACATCGAATAGATCAAACGCCTTCGTCAAAGCCTTGCCATATATCGTTGATGGTTTTCCAGTGCTTCCATGTACGCCTAATCCAATCCTGCGCCCTGATTTGATGAATACAAGGGCGAGCCATTTAGCGATGATTTGTGCGTTAATGATGGCTCCTTTTGCGCGAGAGTTTCTAGATATCTCGCGTTTCAAAATATTCTCTATTTGTTTGGCACGGCTCAAAAGTTGCGAAATTTCTTGTGGCGTATTGATTCCAGAAAGTGAGTCAATTGCCTTAACTATATCGGATAGTTGATCGTATGTGCGCAGTGCACGATCCAGGGATTTTTGGTGCGAAATAATGTGTTTTAAATCATTTTGCGCGACCTTATATGTAACATCATCGATAGTCGCTGGGACACAGCAATGTTCATAACACTCCTGTACAATATCAAGATCGAAGTCAAAGTGTTCAGCCATTTTCTGCACGTCTTTATCGTAACGCTCATTCAGATCGATTTCTTGATCCATCCATGACCTCATTTTGTAAAAAACTCCCCCACCATTTCATGACTTCGCGCCGCTGCTTTAGATTTTTTGCATGCTGATAATGGCGCATAACGCCGGGACGGGTCACGGATCTACTATGGTTCAGTAAGCTGTCTACGAGGCCTTCTGAGAATTTTGACTCTTCAGATAGCAGCGTAACAAACGTACGTCGAAGGTCATGCAGGTGAAAGTGCTCAACGCCCGTGGCGCTCCTAACGGCTTTGTTAAAATATGCCCAAGACTTCATTGGCGCACCTTCTTTGCTTGAAAGCTGAAAGCATCGCGCTGCTGGTGTGATTGCAGATTGCTGTAGTAGATCAATAGCCAAGTCTGGTAGTGGCAGAGTAAAGGCCTGCGACTTTTTCTTTGTCTCTTTGGCTGATAGGCGCAGCTCGGCGGCATCAAGATAAATATTGTTTCCTTTTAAATCTGCAGCCTCCGACATGCGTAGAGGACAAACAATCATAAAGCGCAAAAATCGCAAGTAGTCAGCACGCAGCTCATTGTTCGGAAACCAGAGCTGCCTAAGCTCTTCAATAGAGTAGAACGTTTCTCTTGGAGGCGCAGCTTTTGGTCGAAGGCGACGTGATACACCTTGAGCTGCATTGTGTTCGACCACTTCTTCATCGAGAAGGTAATCCAAAAAGCGCGACATAGCCCCAAACCGATGGCGACTTGTTGCTGGCTTGTCGGCGTGTATCGAGGTCAGCTCACGCAGCACCCTTGCCGTGAGCTCTGACGGGGGGGCTCCTTCCATGCCTAACTCTACTAGCGCCTTTTGCGCGTGCATGAATTCTTCTCGCTTATGCCTGGTCGCGTCTTTTAATACAGACCGTCGGTACTCAAGGAGCCACTCGCCCAAGGGACGCTGCAGATACTCTTTTCGCCGTGCTGCGGCAGCCTCAGTCGATATGCTCTCAGCTGGATCACCGCCATTCCTGACTTCGGCTTTAACTTCTTCCACGCGAAGTCTTGCTTCTTGTGGCGTCATTGAGACCGTATCCCCGAGACGCAACGTCCGTTGTGGATAGCGTTTTCCGTAATAGTCGACGCCGCGCTTACGATAATTGTAATTCCAAGACGCGCTCTTTGCATTAATAGCAAGCCGCAAGCCAGAAGGATCAACAAGGATCACCTTCTGCCCCAGCTCACGTTGTTGCTTAGTTGCGCTCTCTATCGAACGCCTATCGATATGACATTTAATAATGGGCACAAGCCAGACATTCAGCCAGACAAATTGTGGACGAGTAACGGAATCTAGCGTAAGTTAAAGACAAGAAAAAGTCCACATAATAGCAATAAAACATCAATAAATATGAAATTACTCAAACAAATCAAAATATAAAGTATCTGACTTCTAATCAGTAGGTTCGGGGTTCGAGTCCTCGTGGGATCGCCA
>RFXU01000266.1 GCA_009921505.1 Flavobacteriaceae bacterium | reverse complement strand
GCAAGGTTTTGAAGCCTTACTCAAGGAACAAGAACAGGCCTGGTCTCAAATATGGCAGAGCGCAGACATTACTATTGAAGGTGATATTCCTGCCCAGCAGGCCATCCGTTTTAATATTTTTCAGCTTAACCAAACTTATTCTGGTCAGGATGCGCGTCTGAATATTGGTCCTAAAGGGTTTACCGGTGAAAAATATGGAGGAAGCACGTACTGGGACACCGAGGCCTATTGTTTGCCTTTTTATATGGCTACTAAAAACCAAGGAGTGGCCCGTAACCTTTTGACCTATCGTTATAAACAATTAGATAAGGCCATAGAAAATGCGGCCAAACTTGGATTTCATTCAGGGGCAGCACTTTATCCAATGGTAACCATGAATGGAGAGGAGTGTCACAATGAATGGGAGATTACTTTTGAGGAAATTCATCGAAATGGCGCCATTGCCTTTGCTATTTTTAATTACGAACGCTACACACAAGACCACACTTACCTCCCTGAAATGGGTCTGGAGGTGCTGATTGGCATAGCGCGATTTTGGGCACAAAGAGCGAGTTTAAGTCCGGCCAAAGGACAGTACGTTATCTTAGGCGTGACGGGACCCAATGAGTACGAAAACAACGTCAATAATAATTGGTACACCAACTATATGGCCACGTGGTGTTTAAAATATGCCGCAGAGATGGCGCGTCGTACCCAGGAACAAAGCCCAAAGGATTATGATCGTATCGTTTCAAAAACAAATCTTGGGGAACAGGAGTTAACTCTTTGGCAAGCCATAGCGGCCGATATGTATTACCCCTATCATCAAGATTTGGATATCTATCTGCAGCAAGATGGTTTTTTAGATAAAGACCTCACCCCAGTGGATCAAATTCCAAAAAGACAAAGACCGATCAATCAGCATTGGTCTTGGGACCGCATATTGCGTTCACCCTATATAAAACAAGCGGACGTCTTACAGGGTTTCTATTTCTTTGAAGAAGATTTTGATCGTGAGTCCTTAGCTCGTCACTTTGATTTTTATGAGCCCCTAACGGTGCATGAGTCTTCGCTATCTCCTTGTGTGCATAGTATATTGGCGGCGAAACTCGATAAAATGGACCAAGCTTATGCCTTTTATCTGCGTACCGCCCGATTGGACTTAGATGACTATAATCACGAGGTCCATGAAGGATGTCACATTACCTCAATGGCTGGAACATGGATGAGTATTGTGGAAGGTTTTGGCGGTATGCGCGTGATTGATGGCGCCCTTAGTTTTGACCCAAAACTGCCAGAGGCATGGCAAGCATTCACCTTTAAAATTAATTTTAGAGAACGCGTTTTAAAAGTTAATGTGGGTCGGGATAAAACCACTATTGTCCGTGAGCAAGGCCCTGAATTAAGGGTAAAGCTCTCTGGAACTGAAATAGATGTTTAAGAAATATATAAAAACCATGAATCGATTATCCGTATTAAGCTCGATTATGTTCCTCTTGGTGCTGCTAAGCTGCCAGAGTAATAACGATAAGCAGAAAGAGTCGCTTTCGGCAAATGAGCCAACCCCATATTTTAATTGGGAAGGCGCTACGATATATTTTATGCTGACCGACCGATTTAATAATGGCGATCCCACTAATGATGTAAATTTTGAACGTACGGAGCCCACGGCAGTTTTACGCGGTTTTGAAGGCGGAGATTTAGCCGGGGTCACTCAAAAAATTGAATCTGGTTATTTTAATGATTTAGGGGTGAACGCCATATGGTTGACCCCGCTGGTCGAGCAAATACATGCAGGAACAGACGAGGGCACGGGATTTACCTACGGATATCACGGCTATTGGGCCAAAGATTGGACAGTTTTGGATCCTAATTTTGGTACGCACCAGGAATTAAAGACCATGATAGAGACCGCACACAAGCGTGGAATTCGGGTGCTGCTCGATGCGGTAGTGAATCATCATGGACCAGAGACGCCTCAGGACGGGATTTGGCCAGAGGATTGGGTGCGTCGCGGGCCGACTTGTACTCATGACTCATATGCCGCAACCACTGCCTGTAATTTGGTTGAAAACCTACCTGATGTTTTAACTGAGAGCAATCAAGAGGTAGCCTTACCGCCGCAACTCGTTGCGAAATGGAAACAAGAGGGCCGACTCGAGCAAGAACAAGCTGAGCTCGATGCGTTCTTTGAGCGTACAGGATATCCGCG
>RFXU01000265.1 GCA_009921505.1 Flavobacteriaceae bacterium | reverse complement strand
CCCGCTCAATTGAGCGGGCTTTTTTTATGTGGAACATAGAAGATAATTTATGACTCAAGCCAGTTCTGAACGATTTTACGTCCATTTGGAGTCAAAATACTTTCAGGATGGAATTGAATTCCGTGAATTGGATATATTTTATGGCGTATTGCCATGATTTCATGATTCTCGTCTATCGCTGTACATTCTAATTCTGGAGGTAAACTCTCGGCAAGAATGCTCCAAGAATGATACCTGGCCACATCAATTTTATCGGGGAGGCCTTTGAATATTTCATGGTGTTTGTCAGAAATATGTATTGGTGTGGAGATACCGTGGGTTACTTGCTCTAAATTTTTTAAATGTCCGCCAAAGAAGAGGGCTAAGGCTTGATGTCCGAGACATACGCCTAATATGGGTATCGATTTATGCCAAAGCTCAATTGCCTTAAGTAATTCTCCTGATTCATGGGGTAAACCTGGCCCTGGTGAAAGAACAACCTTGTCAAATAAATTGATGTCTATTTCCGAAACACTTGTAGGTCGCTTGACCGTAATTTCGTGACCAAATGCCTCTAAATAATGAACAAGATTGTAGACAAAACTATCCTGATTATCTATAACAAGTAGGTTCATGGGTATTTACGGCATATTTTCATACGAATGTACAAATAAGCTCATTTCCCGCTCAGAAGAAGTCAATAAAAAAACCCGCCATTGGCGGGCTTCCTGAGTAATAAATCGCTGCGAAGTCTTATAATTCGAGTTTTGCACGAATTTCGAACATGTCATTTATCGCTTTATCTCCTAAATTGTCGAAAAAACTGCCAGAACCGTAACGAATCCCAAATTTTGTACGATCAATATTTAAGGATGTAGTAACGAAGTTCCCTTTATAAGACATTGTGAAAGTAATTGGCTGTGTTTCACCTTTAATCGTAATGTTACCACTGACTTGTTGACTTCCATCATCGTTAGACGTTGACCCAGTGATTTCAAGACTTGCGGTTGGATAAACCCCAACGTCAAAAAAGTCATTAGATTTAAGGTGCCCCTCGAGGTTTGCTTTAGATTCTCCTTCTAGGTCAGTCACAACAATAGTACTCATGTTTACCTCGATACGACCACCTACGATGCGGTCTCCATCCATTTCTAGGTGGCTGTCTCCTAGTGTAATAATACCTGAGTGCGTTCCTGTGACTTTACTCGCGGTCCAACTTACAGAGCTTGACTTCACTGGTTTAGGCTCACCCGGTGTAGAAGCCATTAAACTTAAGGTTAGGAAGGTACTCAAAATGAGTGCTGATGATTTAAATAACTTTTTCATAGTTTTTTATTGTTTATGGTGTTAAAAATTATGCTCTTACTTTATCGAGAAGGGTGTTGAGCTGACCCATTTCTTTTGTGGTTAAATTAGATAAAATTTTGTTCAAGGTTTGTTCTACCCCTAAATCAATTTCTAATAATTTTTCAAGGCCTAAATCGGTTATGTTCACTTCGATTTTGCGTCTATTAGAAGGGCAAATTCTTCGTGTAACCCAATTTTTAGATATAAGTTTATCAATGAGCCTCGTCGTATTGCTGCTGCGATCGATCATGCGCTCTTGAATCGTTGACAAATTAGCGGGCTGTCCCTTTTGGCCCCGTAAAATTCTCAGAATGTTGAAATGTGCTGAGGTGATGCCATACTGTTTGTATAAGGGTGCACTGCGTTCTTCAATAAAACGTGATGTATACATGACATTGACCACTGTGCGGGCGACAGGGGAAAGAGGAGTGGAGTTCTTGATGCTTTTTTCTATACTCACTTTTGTTTCTACAATATTTGTAGGTACAAATGTATAAAAATAGCTTGAATTTGAATCCATTTAATTAAAAAAAACACGGGGCCTACACATGGTTTTTAATTAAATTTGGACTTATTTTTATGTAAATGATAGATTTAAACCACTCAGACTGGGCTAAACAGTCCGCAGAAGATAGCAATGGCGTGATCATTGATGTACGCACGGATATGGAAGTAGAAGAGGGGAAGATTCCCGGAGCGCTTCAATGTAATATTCAATACAGTAGTCAATTTATGGAGCAAATTAAATCTATGGATCCTGAAAAGAATTACTATGTTTATTGTCGTTCCGGCGGGCGTAGTGTTCAGGCTTGTATGCTAATGAATGCAGTTGGCTTAAAGTATACGTATAATCTTCTGGGTGGCATCACCGCCTGGGTGAGGGCGCACCCGC
>RFXU01000264.1 GCA_009921505.1 Flavobacteriaceae bacterium | reverse complement strand
AAATCAACCAACATCTTCTCAGTACCTAAAGAAACGAGGGTATGCGAAGTCTGTATTAACACGGATCGAGAATTACACAATGGCATAGGAAAACATTTGGTGAGTTATGCCGTTGGGGCTATGTTGGGTGCTGTGTTCTTAGAGATACTCCCTCACGCTTTTAAACTCACAACTCATATTGAAACAACAACTTTTGTGGTTTTATTTGGCATCCTTTTATTCTTTGTGCTCGAAAAATTACTACTATGGCGTCACTGCCATGGAGATCATTGCGAAGTGCATGATGTAAATCATGAAGGCCATACTTCGAAAAACCACCAGGATGCACATGACGAAGGACGAAGTGGCAGCATGATCATGGTAGGCGATTTATTTCATAACTTTGTGGATGGTATTTTAATCGGCTCAGCGTTTATGGTGAGTATTAGTTTAGGTATCGTCACCGCTTTAGCGATCATTGCGCACGAGATCCCACAAGAAGTGGGTAATTTTTTAATCTTACTTCACTCAGGCTATAAGAAAAAAGAAGCTTTTATCTTTAATTTGCTCGCAAGTTTTTCAACGGTCTTAGGCGGGCTTTTAGCTTACTTTATTTTAGAATCCATGATGGATTGGGTGCCCTATATTTTAGCGCTCGCAGCTTCTAGTATGATTTATGTATCGATTGCAGATTTGATTCCAGGACTTCATAAGAAAACAGAGTTACGTTCTACGATATTTCAAGTCTCTCTTATCGCATTAGGTGTGGCATCGGTAGCCATCACGCAATTGATTGTCGAAGGGTAATGGCGTCCCTTACCCCTAAAGTAGGCTTTGTTTCCTTAGGCTGCCCTAAAGCTGGGTCTGATTCTGAACGCATCTTGACTCAACTTCGTGCTGAAGGTTATGACATTTCAAAGTCTTATCAAGATGCCGATTTAGTCGTCGTCAATACGTGTGGCTTTATAGATTCAGCCGTTAAAGAGTCCATGGACGCGATAGGCGAAGCGGTTAAAAAGAATGGCAAAGTCATTGTGACCGGTTGTTTGGGTGCCAAAAAAGAAATCATTGAAGAGGCATACCCAAATTTACTCGCGATTACAGGGCCGCATGCATTAAACGAGGTGATGACGGCTGTTCATGCTCACTTGGAAAAACCGCACGATCCTTTTAGTGATTTGGTGCCCCCGCAAGGAATTCGTTTAACACCCAAACATTACGCTTATTTAAAAATTTCAGAAGGCTGTAACCATCGGTGTTCATTTTGTATTATTCCTTCCATGCGAGGCGACCTCGTCAGTCGTTCGATTGATGATGTGATGACGGAGGCTGAAACTTTAGTCAATAGCGGTGTATCTGAAATATTAGTGATTTCACAAGATACAAGTGCTTATGGCGTAGATATGAAATATCGAAGTGGCTTTTGGCATGGCCGTCCTATCAAAACCAAACTTTATGATCTAGCCGAAGCTTTAGGGTCTTTAGGTGTTTGGATCAGAATGCATTATGTCTATCCTTATCCTCATGTGGATGATGTAATTCCTCTAATGTCAGAAAATTTAATTTTGCCTTATCTTGATGTGCCTTTCCAACACGCAAGTCCCCGCATTTTAAAATTGATGAAGCGACCTGCAAGCTCAGAAAATAATCTTCAAAGCATTCGGCGATGGAGAGAAGTGTGTCCGGATATCACGATACGAAGTACTTTTATTGTAGGTTTTCCAGGCGAGACAGAAGCTGAATTTGATGAGCTTATTCATTTTTTAGAAGAGGCTCAATTAGATCGTGTGGGATGTTTTAAATATTCTCCCGTCGATGGAGCTTCTGCAAATCTTTTAGAAGGTCAGATTCCAGAAGATATTAAAGAGATGCGTTTGCAAAAATTTATGGAAACGCAAGCAAGTATCAGTCAAAAAAAACTTGCAAATAAAGTAGGGCAGATTCTTACAGTTTTAGTGGATGGTCATCAAGGGGATTATGCGATTGCGAGATCTAAGGCAGATGCACCCGATATTGATGGCAAAGTTTATTTACGTGATGGCAAGCTTTTAAAGCCAGGTGATTTTGTCGATGTTAAAATTGAGTCTTATGATCAACATGATTTGTTTGCAGGCCCTAATGTTTAAGAAGAAATATCTATGACAGTTGTAACCCGTTTTGCCCCCAGCCCCACAGGGTATCTTCATATTGGAGGTGCGAGAACTGCATTATTTTCTTGGGCGTATGCCAAAAAAAATCAA
>RFXU01000263.1 GCA_009921505.1 Flavobacteriaceae bacterium | reverse complement strand
AGCGATGAAAGATAAAATTTTGCACAATGCCAAGTCGAAAAATTGAGGATTGCGAAGAAATTTTACAAAGGGCTTGGCGCGATGGGGCCCACACATTCGCCTATTTTCACCCAAACGACCCCCAACCTTTTCTAACGTGTACCCATCGCAGTAATGCCGAGCAAATGAAATTATACGCTCAGGGCCGAACCGAACCAGGTAAGATAGTCACTCAGATTCGCCGCAACGGAAAACACAATTTCCAACCGTCAAAGGCTTTCGATATTGCATTTAAAACAAAAAGCGGAGCCCTTGACTGGAGCCCCGCTCTTTTTCAGAAATTCGCCGCTATTGTCGCCATTCAATACCCTGAGGTAAATTGGGGTGGCGATTGGGAATCGTTCAAAGATTTACCCCATTTCGAGGTTTAGAACCTGAGGTAAATATCATTCCCCGTTAGCTTAAAAAGTTCTTTACTTATTTCGTGATGTCGGTTAATATCGGCCGCCTTATTCGAGTGCAGCAATTCGTGACGCTCTTTTCGGAGCTTCAAGATTCTCACAACGTTCGTAAAATCATAAAGAGAGGGTTTCATAATTCTTTATTTAAGAGGTTTTGGGCTAAATGTTTGGCTTGTTTCAATCCTTTCAAATAACCGCTCAACCCGTCCGAATATTGCACGTTTTTCGGGTCATAATTCGCGATTATTGCATCGAGTTGGTCGATTAACTCAGAAAGGGAGGCCGTCGTTTTGGGGTTCATTTTTTTGAGGTTTGGTAGTGTCGATGGCTTCGATTTTTAGGCTCAGGAATTTCGCCCCGTTCTTTGAATCTTTCACCCAGCCCGCAACGTTCAACGTTTGATTTTGCCACTTGAGCGAGCCCCGGTAATCGGGCTGTTTGTCGTTTGTTTTTTTGTCGTTTTTAAATAGGGAGCCTTGGCCCTCCTTTTGTTCGTAAGTACTCATTTATTTAAATTTTAAAAGTTAACTAATCATTTTCCAACGATCGTCGCCCGTTAGTTTGTAAAGTTCGGCCATAATTGACCATTGGCGGGCGTTGGCTGCAATATCGGGCCTTAATGTTCGGCGGGCCATCAATATAAAAAGTTCATTTTTGAGTTCAATTATGCGTTTTTCGTTTTCCATTCATTCACACGTTTTTTGTACTGGGTTGTGAGTTCCTTTATTTCGTCAAGGCTCAGGCGTAAAGGCTGATTTCTGAGAATCATTAATTTACTCGCCCGTTCGAACCCAATTCGTTCAGTTAGTCTTGGGGCGTATTCGAGTAAGTTCCCGTGTTTATGCTGGTTACATTCGACACATTGGCCGTGTACGTTGTCCTCGTTAAACCTCAAATTGGGGTAACTGCCAACCGAATAAAAATGCCCAGCGTCATATTTACCCGTTAAAGGTTTCCCGCAACTTATACAAGGTTCTTTTGAATCTCTGAGGCGTATGAACTCGTTAAAAACCTTTTGGAGCTCTCGTCGGTACTGGCTAACGCTTTTCACGTTCTCTTTCATTTGCCGAATTTCCCGTTTCGCCTTTTTGCGTTCGCTGATTCGCCCCCATTCGATTAGGCAAGCGGGTTTCGTACACGTTGCCTGAAGACTCGAATAAGTCGGAACGAATTTCTCTTTACAAACTCGGCAACGTTTCATTTATTAGCTTCGTGTAATTGATTGTAACGTTCGATGTAAAACATAATCGCAGTGTGGATCCATTGGTTAACATCTAAATGTTTTTTAAAAACGCCATCGGTTGCATACATTACCCTTTCGCCATTGATTAAAGCGGAATAACGAATATCGCGCGACAAATCAATTTCACGCATTACCGTTCTTTTGATTTCAGAAATGTTTATTTCTTTTGGTATTTCCATTTTCAAATAATTGCTTTTTCAATGAGCTCACGAAATTTGTAAACACTCACCGGGAGCGAGTTCACTTGTTTCGATGCAGTTCGCCACTTTTCAGAAACGCGGCCGATAACTTTACAAGTCCCGTTTTTCGCGTGGAACAATACGCGGTTAGTGTTGACGATATCGAAAGAACCGTCGGAATTTTTAAAGATTCTCATAATTCAAAATAGTTGTCTGATTGTGGTTTAATTGTGTCTGAGTAGTGCATCGTTTCGGGGGTGAAATTTACGTTCACAAACCCGGTGCGGCCGTTGCGATGTTTGGCTATTATAAACTCGGCGTTGTTAATTCCGCTGTTTTTGTTATAGTAGTCCTCGCG
>RFXU01000262.1 GCA_009921505.1 Flavobacteriaceae bacterium | reverse complement strand
TGGGTTACAGATTGATCTGTATCGGGTGACGGGCGACACACGCACCCATATCCGCAGCCTGATCACCAATGACGACGGCCGCACCGACAGCCACATCCTGCCCGCCGGCGAATTCGAGGTGGGCGAATACGAACTGGTGTTCTACGCTGGCGCATACCTGGACGCCACAGGCACAACACCCGAGGCCCCGCGTTTCCTAAACATCGTCCCCATCCGTTTCGGGATGAGCGAAGCAGCCCACTACCACGTCCCCCTATTGCTATCCCCATTCGGGTATTCGACGTATCGGGGCAGCTAACCCCCAAGGATCATGCGCGGTCGTAGCGATAGCGCAGACTGCATGGCGCATGATCCAGCCCACGCCCGTCCGCAGGGCGGGGGCTTTGTCCCAAAGCCCTGTTAACCGCCCACGGGCGTGTTGTGCAAAAAGTATTCTAGCTATAGTAGATCGCCTTTGATATATTCACCAAATCAATTTCAAAGATTTGGTATTTAAATGTCTAATGATCACTTAACTGAAAAACTTGACGCATTCGTTACTTTATCAGAACCTCAATTCGCTTTTTTGATCAATGCGCCATGGGGCAGTGGAAAAACACATTTTATCAAAAAATGGGCCAGCAGCGGTAAAGATCATATTTACGTCAGCCTTTTCGGCATCAAATCCGCCGCGGAGATAAACGAAGCGTTGGTTCATGCGATGATTGAGCAATGCAAAGTTGCGGTCAAACTCAATCCCCAAACCACAAAAATGTTTGAAGGAGTCTTTCGCAAGTTCACTGGTGCTCAAATTGATGCCACTTCAATTTACCAAAAACAGGTTTTAAAAGACCTTCCAAGCATTATCATTTTCGACGACCTTGAACGTTCAAAAATGACAACCGCAGAGTTTTTGGGCGCTATCAATCAATTTGTCGAACATCAGAAAAAGCAAGTCATATTAATCGCAAATGAAGAGGAAATTAAAGAGGATGATGACTATGAAAGGACAAAAGAAAAATTAATTGGTCGCACCGTTTCGATAGCCCCCAACATAGATGACGCACTCTCCGCATTTATTGATGAGATTTCGAAAATCTCAGTCCTCTCTAACGCAGGCGATTTCCTTAGGTCAGAAAAGGAAACTCTCACCGCTGTTTTTTCTAAGTCTGGTGAAACTAATCTTAGACTTCTGCGCTATGCTCTTTTGGACTTTGCCCATTACTATTGTCTTTTATCCAAAAGATTTACCGAAAATACAGTAGGGATGCGCGCCTTTGCAGCCACGTTCCTAGCTATGTTATTTCTATACGCAACAAAGCAAGGAACCGCGCTTGACGACATGTTGACTGATCCATAGGGGCCTTACAGCGCAAAGTCTAAAAAAGGCACCGCTTTGAAACAACAAATTGAGGAGATAAATCGGCGCTTTGGGCCAATAAAAGATGTATATCTAGATAGGCGTTTCCTCTCAGATACGTTAGTGCAGGGATTTTTCAAAAATGGTCATGTAGGGCGCCATATTCTCGAGGTTGAGTTAGCGAAATCAAGTATCGTTGGATCGACATCAGAAGAACCCTGGCAAATTTTATGGTACTGGCCCAAGTACCATGAAGAAAAAGTCAATAACGCACTTAAACAAGTCGAAAGCAAATTAGAAAATTTTGAATTAGTTAACCCATATATTTTGCTTCATATTTTTGGCATAAAATTAGAATTTTGCGAAATCGGTTTGATTAAAGCAATGCCGTCGGACATCTTGAAATCGATGAAGGAGTACATAAACGAACTCGACGCTAGAAACCTTTTACCAAACAACATCATCAGTATCCGCGGGCTTAGTAACGACAACGCTTTCGGCTTATTGTATCAGCAAAGAGACAGTGAAGAGTTTCAAGATTTTTTCCAATACATTGAAACCAATCTGCAAACAGCATACCATTCAGGAAATTTGGATCGCGCAAATCAGGTGATGTCACTTCTCCCAAAAAATCCTGACGAATTTCTCGAGTGCATTAAAACTACAAATAACACGACCGACTTTGCGCCGTTTCTAATTTACCGTTCTTGGACAGTTTTGATGCTGAGCAAGCCGCGGGAAAATTGATGCAAATCGACCCTCAATTCGTTTACGATGTTGCCAAAGAACTGTCGTATCGAGCAAATTTCGTCAATGTAAACCAAAGTTTTCCGGAGCGACAGTGGTTAGCAGAAGTGGTCGCGTTCATTGAACGGAAACTG
>RFXU01000261.1 GCA_009921505.1 Flavobacteriaceae bacterium | reverse complement strand
TTACGGAAGAATCTTTTGGTTTGGAATTTGTTGATCAGATGATCTCTGAAGTCCCGCTGGAATCAGACGGGGTCTATGTAACTTTTGAAAGTTATCCTTTTGAAGAATTGGTCACTTTGGCTTCCTATGTCTCTGAACATAAAAAAATTGCCATGGAAGACCTTTTGGAAGCTTTTGGTCTTTTTATTTTGCCAGAATTAATCGGCAAACACGATTATGTCGTCCATGACTACACACACCCTTTAGATCTCATTGAGGGTATTGAGGCTCATATTCACATTGAAGTTCGGAAACTATACGATGACGCTGAATTACCTACTTTCAACAACATCAGCCGTACGGAAAACAGACTCGAGATTGAATATACCTCTCAAAGAGAATTGAGTCATTTTGCTATTGGTTTAATGAAAGGGACCCTCAAACATTTCGACACTCAAGGAACGGTTGAAATGGAAAAATTAACCCATAAAGATAAAACGACAAAATTCGTGATTGAACTCATCAATTAAGCCCCAGTAATGAGCAACAACGAGGTCGACATTTTAAAACGAGCTCTCGAACGGGAAAAAAAAGGTAAGGCTGCTGCCGAAAAGGTCATCGAACAAAGGATTCGAGAACTTTATCTAAGCAATTTAAACCTTAACAAGAAGATCCGTAGTCAAGAGCAGACCATGTCCATGGTTTTTGATAATATGCTCGATGCGATTTTCGTATTTGCCCCGGACGGTTCGATAATCCAAGCAAATAAGGCAGCTTACACCCTGAGCGGACACAAATTTGAAGATCAAAATTTGATCCACATCAATAATTTTTCAAAAAAGAATGCGGCTCGGGTTAGACAAATGCTGGACAAAGCCTTTACAGAAAAAACAGATTTTAATTTCGAATTTCCGTTTATTTCTGCAACAAATGATCAAAAAGTGATCAATGTCAGAACCAGCATGCTCCGAGACGATCAAGAAAATATCATCGGACTACAAGCGATTGCCTCTGATGTGACCTCTGCCGTAGAACTTAAACATATTCAAGCATCAGAGCGCAGACAACTAGAAATCGAGAATGAAATTTTTGAGGCAGTTCTTAAAAGTAATGACATCCATGAAATTGGGTGGAAGATTGTCCATTGTATCGCCAAATTTTTAGACACTGATGATGCCGTATTGTATGCCTATGTAAACGGCGACCTTATACAAATTGCTTCAAATGAGGAAAAACTCAAAGGAAATTATCATATTGAAAATCCAGTTCGCCTTGAGTTAGGCAAAGGGGTTGTTGGGAAAGTTGCTGAATCGCATAAACCCAGAATCGTAACTAATACCTCAAAAATAAAGGAATACGTTGTCGATGGCGCGGTTCGTTTATCAGAAATTACAGTGCCCATATTACTTGGAGATGAATTGGTGGGGGTAATCGATTCCGAGCATCCCGAGGAAAATCACTATACCAAGAGACATCTTGATTTTTTGGTGAAAATCTCAAATTTTATCGCTCTAGGAATAAAAAACGCCCTATCTGAACTAAAAATTAAACAAAAAGATAAAGATCTTAAGTTATCCGCGGAACGTCTTGAAAATATGATTGAAAGCTTACCTAATGGGGTTGCTTTCGAAAGCCATGAAAATATCATCGTTTATTTAAATCAAAAATTTATTGACCTTTTTGGACTGCCTGCAAAAACAACAGATGTTATTGGAATGCATTGCGATCAAGCGCGAACGATGCTTGCCTCTGTATTTCCTGAATCTGAGCGATTCGAAGAGCGCACTATTGAGATAATTAAAAAACGGGAAATCGTTGCCGATGACACCCTGACATTACTCGATGGACGCACGGTAACACGGCATTATGCCCCAGTATATCAAGATGGAGCATTCATAGGAAACTTATGGGCTTATGCCGATAACACCATCGTAACGCGCTTCTATGAGAACCTGAGCTTCGAGCGCGAAAAATACATGAACATTATCGCCAACATGGAGATTGGCCTGCTAGAGGTAGATAATGATGACCAAATCTTGACGGCGAATAAGGCGTTTTTAAAAATGACTAATTATACCGAAGAAGACCTTATCGGAAAAATCGGTTATGAAATTTTGGTCAGCGAACAAGAGGCTGATCGCATTAAAAAAATGAATGCCACCCGAATTGAAGGTGAATCAAGTATTTATGAGATTGAATACCTTACTAAAGACGGAGAAGTTCGTCATATGATGGTCAGCGG
>RFXU01000027.1 GCA_009921505.1 Flavobacteriaceae bacterium | reverse complement strand
TTTAAGCAAGGCCTTGGTTGGAATACAACCCCAGTTTAGGCAGACACCACCGAGATTTTCCTTTTCAATTACCGCGGTTTTTAGCCCTAATTGAGAAGCTCGAATCGCTGTTACATATCCTCCTGGTCCACTGCCGAGTACTATTACGTCAAAAGATTTCATTTTTTCAAAAATTTTTTGGGTTGAATGCCAGCAAATTTACAAAATAAAAACCCGGTTTTAAACCGGGTTTTCTTCAGATTTTTCATCAAAAGTTATCGAGAGAGAATTAACACAGTATCGCTGACCCGTATCGGTTGGACCATCGGGAAAAACATGCCCTAAATGCCCACCACAATTTTGACATAAAATTTCGGTTCGATACATTCCATGACTCGTGTCTCGTTCATAAGCAACGGATTCAGGAACACTGCGATCAAAAGAAGGCCAACCACATCCACTGTCAAATTTTGCATTACTGTCAAAAAGGTGCGTGCCGCAGCCACCGCATTTATATACCCCTGGGCGGTATTCATTATTTAAAGCCCCTGTGAAAGGACGTTCTGTGCCTTTTTTGCGCAATATGTGATATCGCTCAGGTCCTAATTCTTCCAGCCACTCTTGTTCTGTTTTCTTCATTAAGGGGTATTTTATAAGGGTTATTTTTAAGGGTTTTCTCAATAGGAATTTTGTATTGGTACTAATCCTGACGGGACTTTGTTTTCTTCTGATCAGGGATAAACTTGAGTGCTGCTCCGTTAATACAATGACGCATTCCTGTGGTTTCTCTTGGTCCATCAGGGAAAACATGTCCTAAATGGCCACCGCATTTAGCGCAGTGTTCCTCTGTGCGAGCATAACCTAAATCATAATCGGTGCTGTAGGCGATTGCTTTTTCGATGGGGCGATCAAATGAGGGCCAACCGGAACCGCTCTCAAACTTAGCCGTTGACTCGAATAGTGGAGCCCCGCATCCGCCGCAATAAAAGGTGCCAGAGCGATATTCTTTGTTGAGTTTACTGCTGTTCGGTGGTTCAGTTGCTGCTTGCCGTAGCACTCGGTAGGCCATAGGACCCAACTCTTTTTGCCAAATAGAATCTGGTTTTTCTATGGGAAATACTTCCTCTTTTTTTTGAGCTTTTGAACTACAAGAACCCATGAAAAGGGCTATAAAGACTAAAAAAACAGAATAAATACGCATAATTAATTCCCTAAAAATTCAAAATTACCAGAGTGTTCAATGTCCTGCATACTTAATGACGCATCTCCGTATTCAGCGGGTACTATTGCGATGCGAAACAGTTGATTTTGTGTCCACTCGGAACCCAGGGTATTTAAATTAAAGTTTCCGTCCAGGAAAAACTTTACGTCAAAATAGGTGTGGTTAAACGTATATAAAAAGGTTCCTCCACCAGCGTCAAAATACGTGGTTGGTAGTGGGGTCCATATATCGGCGGTATCAAAAATTCCTTCATGGCGATAAACCAAAATAACGTCGCTTTCAAAAACCTCAATATCTAGAGGCAAGGTCACCACTTGTTGATAGCCATTACCTTGATTTAGATCAAGATTAACTTCGATTACTTTACCCAATATATTGACCCCAGGAACGCCAGGAGGACCTTCAGGACCCTCACAGGACATAAATAAAAAACCAAAACTAAAAAGCAAAAAAGAAAGTCGTTTCATAAGATGTGTTTTCAATGCTGGTGCAAAAGTTAGGCCAAAATTAGTCAAAAGCTTTTTTCTCTTCGATTCCTTTTGAATAATTGGTTAACTTGGACCAAGCCTAACGATTAACCAAAGGGTTAACTCTATCCAAAATGAAACAGTCAGCATTAATTGATTACAGAGGAAACAAGCGATATATCAATGCTTGGGCCTTTTACGATTGGGCCAATTCGGCCTATAGTTTAGTTATATCCTCTGCAATTTTCCCAATTTTTTACGGAGCACTTTTTTCGAGTGCTGGGATCGAAACCGTCACCATTTTCGGTGGTGTCATTAGACCAACTCCGCTGATCAGTTACCTTACGGCCGCGGCTTTTATTGTCGTGGCCATTAGTTCTCCTTTACTTTCCGGAATCTCAGATTTTGTTGGGAATAAGAAAGTCTTTTTAAAATTTTACTGCTATTTGGGGGCTTTTTCTTGTATGGGGCTCTATTTCTTTGACCTAGATCATATCTACTTTGGTCTGTTGTGTTACTTTTTTGGTTTAATCGGATTTTGGGGCAGTATTGTTTTTTACAATTCCTACTTGCCCGATATCGCACATCCTGAGCAACAAGATGCGGTTAGTGCAAAAGGATTTTCATTGGGGTATATTGGGAGTGTCCTGTTATTAATTGTCAATTTAGCCATGGTCATGAACCCAGGGGTTTTTGGATTTGAAGACTCAGGGGCAGGAAGCATGGAAGCCATGCGCTGGTCCTTTGTGATGGTTGGTCTGTGGTGGATGGGATTCAGTCAATATACATTCTACGTATTGCCAAAGGGGGTAGGTAAACCGCATAAAGTGACTAGGGCAGTGGTGCTTAATGGATATGCGGAACTAAAAGCGGTTTACGAGGGATTGTCTCATAATTTGCCTCTTAAGCGTTATCTCACGGCGTTTTTTGTCTATAGTATGGCTGTACAAACCATAATGCTTGTCGCTACATATTTTGGGGAACAAGAAATTGCCTGGCCGGATGAGGGGGCTAAAACTACAGGATTAATAGTCAGTATTTTAATTATTCAAATATTGGCAATGCTCGGAGCTCAAATGACGTCAAAAGCCTCGAGAAAATATGGCAATATCAGAACCCTCATTGCCATTAATAGTGTTTGGGCAGCGATGAGTATTTATGCCTTTTTCATGATCAGTCCGATTCAATTTTATGTTGCAGCCGGAATCGTCGGTTTGGTTATGGGAGGAATACAATCGCTGAGTCGTTCGACCTATTCAAAATACTTACCGCGCACAGAAGATACGGCCTCGTATTTTAGTTTTTACGACGTGGCAGAGAAGATCGGAATTGTGATTGGGATGCTTCTTTATGGTTTTATCGATCAAATAACAGGAAGCATGAGAAATGCGGTATTGTTTTTAATCGTATTTTTTATCTCGGGCATCGTTTTACTGTTAAGGGTTCCCGATAAAATTAGGTCCTGATTACACAATTTTTACTTAAGTTTGCGTTACATACCTAAAGCAAATCTTGCCCTATGAAGAAATATTTGGTTCGCGGCTTTCTCTTGACCGTTTTCAGTCTGTTTTTGTTTTCAGCATGTGAAGACGAACCGTTAACTGGTAATTTTGTAACTGATGAACAAGCCAATGATACCAGAGTGTTTTCTGCTTCAATAAATGGGGAAAATTTTTCGGCGTCAACCACCACAGGACAATTAATCAACGGCGTTTTACTGATGACCGGTACGGATTATTTTGGCAATATTATTTCTATTGTGATCACAAATATCGGGACTTGCACCTTTGATTTGACCCAAGAAATTAATCCAACAAGTTTTATTTTGGAAGCCCCAACGGAGGCCCCATTTGAGGTCTTGAATAGTTTAGGAGGTTCAGGGACAGCGGTTATTCAAACTTATGATCAAGAGAATCAAACCGTAAGTGGAATTTTTTCATTTACAGCGATTCGTGAAATTAGCGATGGCGCCGGCGGAACCATTACTGAGTCTGTGGTGGTGACCAATGGTGTGTTTACAGATATCCCATTTACTTTAGTCGATGGCTCGTTAGAGCCATACGCTTGCGATAATGGTGGAACGGACCCAGGAGATGACCCAGGCGATTCAGGAATTGTGGATCCAGACAGTAGTTTCTTTGCCCTAGTTGATGGTGAGGAATTTATTGATGAATCTTTTGTCGCAGAAATCTTAATGGTCGGAAGCGATGAAGTGGTAAAATTAACGGCTACGGCTCCGACTTTAGAGCGTATGGAGTTCTTTATCCCTATGGGCCTTAGCGTGGGTACTTACGAATTTGATCCTATTTTTAACGGATCAAATCTTACGGTTGCGTATACAGATAGTCAAGGTACCGAAGCCATGACCTCAATGTCTGGCTCAATTACTTTTGAAGAATACGGGAATATTACTGGAAAATTGTCGGCAACATTTGCCTTTACAGCCACCGACCCAATAGGGATTAATGAGGGCGAAGTTCTAGTTACCGAAGGCGTATTTGTGATGGATTATCGCCCAGACTCAACATTAGCAGACAACACATTAAGTGCAGAGGTTGATGGAGGAAGTTTTGTAGCGACTTCAGTTGAAGTATTGCTCGATCCGAGTTATGACACAACTTATGTTCAACTCACTGCCCTTGACGCAGATTCAAACAGATCAATTGCCTTAAGCTTCCCTATTGATGTAATGCCAGGGACTTACACTATGGCAACCTCAATTGAAACGGGTGTAGAGATTGTAGGACTTTACAATCCAGATATAGAGAATGCACGATTATATTTTTCTACTCCAGGTCAATTGACCATTACGAGTTATCAATATTCTGATGGTGTGATTGAAGGTCAGTTTAGTTTTACTGCAGTGGATCCTAATGGGTTTTATTTAGAAGAGTATTCTATTGAAATGGGGGTCTTTACCTTGACGATTCCTTAAGTGGTTAATTTAGACTTATTATAGTTCCAACGGACTTAAATCAGGCCTTTTTAACCTGATTGTTCTTATAGATTAAAAAAATACCTGGATTTCCAGGTATTTTTTTTGTCTTAACGGGCTGTGGCACAACTATTGAATATTGTAATGTAAAATACGCGTGTTACTCTTCATTTAATGGGGTAACGGCCTGTTTTTGAATAAAAAGAACAAAATGTGATTAAGGTTACGCCTTTGTTAGGTGTGACATAATGACCGAGAGATACCTATGTCAAAAGCTAAGCTTATTAATTTAGACAGTTTGTCATTTAAAGATTTGAACGAGGACGCGGAGTTCATTCCACTGCTCAGTGCAGAAGATGAGCAAGCGATGTCTTCTGAGGATTTACCTGAGACACTGCCCATACTGCCGCTTAAGAATACCGTACTGTTTCCCGGGGTGGTAATCCCCATAACTGCGGGTCGCGACAAATCGATAAACCTTATTAATCAAACCAATCAAGGCAATAAGGTCATTGGGGTGGTGGCGCAACGAGAAGAATCTCAAGAAAACCCTGAGTCCAAGGACATTTATCAAGTCGGCACAGTAGCGCGTATTTTGCGGGTACTAAAAATGCCTGATGGAAATGTAACGGTGATAATTCAGGGTAAAAAACGATTTGAAATTGATCAGGTCGTGACTACCGATCCATTTTTAACGGCAACGATTAAAGAGGTTGAAGAGCAGCGCCCAGAAAAGGACGACAAAGAGTTTAATGCAATAATCGACTCTATAAAAGAATTGGCTATCGACATTATTAAAGATAGCCCGAACATACCTTCTGACGCGGCTTTTGCCATTAAGAATATTGAAAGTTCTTCCTTTCTCATCAATTTTGTTTGTTCTAATCTAAACATCACTGTCCCTGAAAAACAGAGTTTATTAGAAATCAATAATCTCAATGAACGCGCCCTTCAGACCCTGAAATTTTTGAATGTTGAATTGCAGAAATTATCGCTAAAAATGGATATTCAATCCAAGGTAGAAAGCGATATGTCTCAGCAACAGCGCGAGTATTTCTTACATCAACAAATGAAGACCATTCAAGAAGAACTTGGAGGGACCTCATATGAAGCCGAGATTGAGGAAATGCGCCTTGCGGGAAAAAAGAAAAAGTGGCCGAAAGAGGTGGCTCAGCATTTTGAAAAGGAACTCAGTAAGATGCAACGCATGAATCCTCAAGTCGCGGAATTCAGCATACAGCGTAATTATTTAGACTTAATGCTTGAATTGCCTTGGTCTGAATTTAGCAAAGATGTTTTCGACTTAAAGCGCGCTCAGAAAATACTCAACCGTGATCACTTTGGATTAGACGATGTTAAAAAACGAATCATTGAGTATTTGGCGGTTTTAAAATTACGTCAGGACATGAAATCTCCGATTTTGTGTCTGTATGGCCCTCCAGGGGTTGGAAAAACCTCTTTAGGTAAATCAATTGCTGAGGCTTTAGGCAGACAATATGTGCGTATGTCTTTAGGTGGGCTTCGTGATGAGGCTGAAATAAGAGGACACCGCAAAACCTATATCGGGGCAATGCCCGGAAGAATTTTACAGAACATTAAAAAAGCGGGAAAAGCCAACCCCGTATTTGTTCTGGATGAAATCGATAAGCTAACAGCCAGCCATCAAGGGGATCCCTCATCGGCGATGCTAGAGGTCTTGGATCCAGAACAGAACAATGCTTTTTACGACAATTATCTTGAGCTGGGGTATGACCTTTCTAAGGTTATGTTTGTGGCAACTTCAAATAGTTTGAGCAATATTCAACCGGCGCTCCTCGATCGTATGGAGATCATTGAGGTTTCTGGATACACCATAGAAGAAAAAATTGAAATCGCCCATAGACATTTATTGCCCAAGCAACTAAAAGAACATGGATTGGATAAGGAGCATTTAAAAATCCATAAACGCCAGTTAGCCTTTATTGTAGAAGGTTATACGCGTGAGAGCGGGGTACGTGGATTAGAGAAAAAAATCGCTAAAATGGTGCGTTATGCGGCCATGAATATAGCTATGGACCAGCCTTACACGGTTACCGTAGATCAAAAAACAATCGAAGAGGTCCTTGGGGCACCAAGACTCGAGAGAGATAAGTATGAGAATAATGACGTGGCAGGTGTAGTCACGGGTTTAGCATGGACCCGTGTGGGTGGAGATATTCTCTTTATTGAATCAGCTATTTCTGATGGAAAAGGCCAACTCACTATGACCGGAAATCTGGGAACGGTGATGAAAGAATCTGCCACTATAGCCTTAGAATTTATAAAATCACATGCTGAGGTTCTGGGAGTGCGCCCTGAGGTCTTTAAAACACACAATATACACATACATGTGCCGGAAGGGGCCACCCCAAAAGATGGTCCAAGTGCAGGAGTTACTATGCTGACCTCCTTAGTGTCCCTGTTCACTCAGCGCAAGGTTAAAAGAAGCCTGGCCATGACAGGAGAAATTACCTTGAGAGGTAAAGTGTTACCTGTAGGGGGGATCAAAGAAAAAATATTGGCTGCCAAGCGCGCCAAAATTAAGGAGATCATTCTTTGTGCGGACAACAAAAAGGATATTCTAGAGATTCCTGAGCATTATCTCAAAGGCTTGAAATTTCACTATGTCACCGATATGTTAGAAGTGGTTTCTATTGCTGTGACCAATCAGAGGGTAAAAAGTCCAAAGAAGCTTTGGGAGTAATTCAAGACGCACTTTTATTTGGCTTGAAAATAAAGTATCATTGTAGTCGTTAATCAAACCAGGGATTGATACCATTAGGATTATGAGATTGTGGCTACTGACGATAATTATTTTGTGCACCCAACTCAGTAGGGCACAAGTCGGTGGTTCTGCAACCTATCAATTTTTGAATTTAGGCGCTAGCCCACGTCAGGTGGCTTTGGGGGGAAAGACCGTAACCAATTTCGATTATGATCCGACCCAGGCTTTGTTTAATCCCGCTACGATAAATCCCGCCATGGACAATCAATTGTCCCTTAATTTTAACAATTACGTTTCGGATATCTCTTATGGAACCGCGAGTTATGCCTATCTATGGGATAGACGAACTCAGGTGATCCATACTGGAGTAACCTATATTAACTACGGCAGTTTTGCGGGCTATGATGCTCAAGGACAACCTACCAATACTTTTTCGGGGGGTGAACTAGCCGTATCCGTAGGCCATGCCAAGAATATCCCTTACACGAATTGGTATTTAGGAGGGAATTTGAAATTTATTTCTTCGACCCTTGAGCAATACAATTCCTCTGGAATTGCTCTAGATATTGGGGTGCTTTATAGAAATGAAGCACAAGGACTTAATTTTGGATTGGTAGCCCGTAATTTCGGGGCGCAACTCGATCCTTATGATATAACCGCAGAAAAGCTTCCTTTCGAATTGGTTGCTGGCGTTTCTCAAGACTTAGAAAACATTCCAGTGCGTTGGCACCTAACTATGGAACACCTACAAAATTGGCGTTTGGCCTTTGCAAACCCGAATAGGGATGAAATTGATCTAGAGGGGAATGCCACGAGTGAAAATATAAATTTTATAGACGAAATACTGCGTCATGCCATCTTGGGTGTAGAACTGTTTCCGGACAAAGGATTTAACTTGCGTTTGGGGTACAGTTTCAGAAGAGGCGAGGAGTTACGCATCATAGACCAGCGCTCCTTTGCTGGATTGAGTGCTGGATTTGGGATTAAATTAAATAAATTGCGCTTCAGCTACGCCTATAGTCGATTTAACAGTGCGGCGGCATCAAGCTTTTTTGGATTAAATATGAATCTTCAATAATGCGTCGAATTATTATCACAATAGATGGCCATTCGTCTACTGGTAAGAGTACTGTCGCCAAACAATTGGCTGCAGAGTTGGGCTATATCTATATTGATAGTGGAGCAATGTATCGCTCCGTAACGCTCTACGCAAAAGAGAATGAACTTCTAAAAGGAAATTCCCTAGATAAAGAGGCTTTACTTAAGGCTTTGCCAGAAGTTCAAATTGAGTTTCAATGGGCGCATGGGGTCAATAAGACGATCCTCAATGGTCAAGATGTTTCAGAGCAGATTAGACGTATGGAGATTTCTGAGTCTGTGAGTCAAATAGCAACGCTCCCGGAGGTTCGTGCTAAAATGGTTGATATACAGCGCTCATTTGGTGTCAAAGGGGGTGTTGTGATGGATGGTCGAGATATCGGATCAGTCGTCTTTCCGGCTGCGGAGCTAAAGATTTTCATGACGGCTTCCCCCGCGGTTAGAGCGCAAAGAAGACATTCAGAGTTATTGGCTTCAGGTCAGGATGTATCCTATGAAGCTGTATTAGAAAACCTTCAATCCAGGGATGAGATGGACTCAAAACGAAGTGTTTCTCCCCTAATTATTCCAGAAGGAGCCATTGTTATCGATAATAGTGAAATGAATCCCCATGACCAATTTAATATGATTCTACAGTTGGCCAAAGACAGGATTTTCGGCCGTATTTAATATTCGGTGGCCAGCCTCTGTGAATTCAGCTGAATCGGCCGTTTCGATTGGTTGTAATCAGCTATTCAATAATCTGATTTTTAATGTTTTGATATTCCGTGGGAATATTCTATTTTTGCCACCCTTTTTAACGCGAACCAAAGGCAAAAAGGGCAAGAGATATATTTAATCCTTCTGTTAACTTACAGCGAGAGCCTTTGGGTGAGTTGCAGAATACAAATGGCAATTCCATTTTTTTGGAATTCCAGATTTAACAAATGGCTGAACAAGCAAACAACGAAGCTGTTGAAACTCAAGAAACAGCTGCAGTAAAAGCCCCAAAGGCGGATACTCAAGTTCAGAATCCTGAACAATTTTTAAAAGATTTTAACTGGCACAACTACGAAGAAGGAATCGATCCTGTAGACGAAGGACAGTTAGAAGAGTTTGAAAAACTAGTAGCACAAAACTTTGTGGACACCTTGAATGACGAGGTCGTAGAAGGAGTTGTGGTACACTTAACTGATAGAGATGCAATTATCGATATCAATGCAAAAAGTGAAGGTGTAATTTCACTTAACGAATTCCGTTACAACCCAAATCTAAAAGTTGGCGACAAGGTAGAAGTTTTGATTGATGTGCGTGAAGACGCTACAGGTCAACTTGTTTTATCTCACCGTAAGGCGCGTACCATCAAAGCGTGGGATCGTGTTAATGCGGCCCATGACGAAGGTTTAGTGGTCAATGGATTTGTTAAGTGTCGTACCAAAGGAGGTATGATCGTAGACGTATTTGGTATTGAGGCATTCTTGCCAGGTTCACAAATTGATGTGAAGCCAATTCGTGATTACGATGTTTATGTAGGTAAGACTATGGAATTCAAAGTGGTTAAAATTAACCATGAGTTCAAGAACGTAGTTGTTTCTCACAAAGCGCTTATCGAAGCAGATATCGAAGAACAAAAGAAAGAAATCATAGGTCAACTAGAAAAAGGTCAAGTCCTCGAGGGTGTTGTTAAAAACGTTACCTCTTATGGCGTATTTGTTGATCTTGGTGGTGTTGATGGATTGGTACACATTACAGACCTATCTTGGTCGCGTATCAATCACCCAAGTGAAATCGTGGAGCTTGATCAAAAACTCAACGTGGTGATCTTGGATTTTGATGAAGATAAAACAAGAATCCAATTGGGTATGAAGCAGTTAAGTGCTCATCCATGGGAAGCTCTTGGTAATGAACTAAAAGTAGGGGACCGTGTTAAAGGAAAAGTTGTTGTAATCGCTGATTACGGTGCTTTTGTTGAGGTTGCTGAAGGTGTAGAAGGATTGGTTCACGTAAGTGAAATGTCATGGTCTACTCACTTGCGTAGTGCACAAGACTTTGTAAACGTTGGTGATGAGGTAGAGGCAGTGGTCTTGACCCTTGACCGTGAAGAGCGCAAAATGTCTTTAGGCATTAAGCAATTGACTCCAGATCCATGGACTGATATTACCAAAAAGTACCCTGTAGGTTCTACGCACACAGGAATTGTGCGCAACTTCACCAACTTTGGTGTATTTGTAGAGCTTGAGGAAGGTATTGATGGATTGATTTATATCAGTGATCTTTCTTGGACTAAGAAAGTGAAGCACCCAAGTGAATTTACTTCGATCGGAGAAAAACTTGAGGTTGTCGTTCTTGAACTAGATGTAGATGGTCGCAAATTAAGCTTAGGTCACAAACAAACTATGGATAACCCATGGGATAAGTATGAGGCTGAGTTTGGTGTAGGGACTAAGCACACGACCAAAATCGACGAAATGGTAGACAAAGGTGCAGTGATCAACTTTAATGATGACATTACAGCGTTTGTTCCTAAGCGTCATTTGGAGAAAGAAGATGGAACTATGCTAAAAGCAGGAGAAGAGGCTGAATTCGTGATTATTGAGTTCAACAAGGACTTCAAGAAGGTTGTTGCTTCTCATATGTCTATTCACAAAGAAGAAGAAGCTAAGATTGTTAAAAAAGCGGCTAAGGCTGCTGCCCAGCAGGCTGAAGAATCAAAGCCAACTTTGGGTGATGCTAACGCTAAGCTTCAACAAATTAAGGATAAAATGGAAGGTAAAGGTCAGTAATGATCTAAGTCATCCTGTACTTAATACAAAACCCGGTAGCGCAGCTACCGGGTTTTTTTATGGTTTTCATTAGCCAAATTTCAGAACTAAATCCGCGGATAACTATGGAGTTTAATGGCGTTCTAATGCCCCTTAGTTTGAACAGCCAATCTGAGATTATATCAGATTATAGGCTAAAATTATCCAAAAACGCTTAAATTTGACCCCTGAATCCGATTCAGATCTTTTCACATGAGCCAAAAAGTGCTATTAAACGCTACGGAAATCCAGATCGCACTACATCGTTTGGCTTGTCAACTCATTGAAAATCATAATAACTTTGAACATACCGTTCTCGTGGGTTTACAGCCAAGGGGCGTGTACTTAGCAGAACGCATAAAGGCGTTACTGGTTCATGAGTATGGCATAAAAGACGTTCCCTTGGGCTATTTGGACATCACTTTTTTTAGAGATGATTTTCGCCGATCAGAAAAGCCTTTGGAAGCCAATAAGACTCAGATCGACTTTATTGTTGAAGGTAAAAAAGTTGTATTTATTGATGATGTCTTGTTTACAGGACGAAGTATTCGATCAGCGCTCACCGCAATACAAAGCTTTGGTCGCCCTGAAGAAATTGAACTTTTGGTCTTGATCGATCGTAGATTTAGCCGCCATTTACCGATACAACCTGATTATCGAGGCCGACAAGTCGATGCCATTAATGGTGAAAAAGTTTTAGTACGTTGGCAAGAAAAGGATGGAGAAGACGCAGTTTATTTAGTGGAACAATAATCTATGAAGGAATTAAGTGTATCGCATTTATTGGGCATTAAATACCTCACAACTGAGGATATTGAATTGATTTTTGAAACTGCTGATCATTTTAAAGAGGTCATTAATCGCCCCATCAAAAAAGTTCCTTCACTTCGGGATATCACCATCGCTAATTTATTTTTTGAAAACAGTACGCGCACACGACTCTCCTTTGAACTTGCTGAAAAACGACTTTCGGCTGATGTGGTGAATTTCTCCGCGGCCTCTTCTTCAGTTAAAAAAGGGGAGACCTTGATCGATACAGTAAACAATATCTTGGCCATGAAGGTGGATATGGTGGTGATGCGCCATCCTAACCCTGGCGCGGGCATATTTCTGTCTAAGCACGTTAATGCTCGGATTGTCAATGCCGGTGACGGGGCCCATGAGCATCCTACACAAGCATTACTCGATGCTTATTCGATTCGTGAATCACTAGGGTCGGTTGCGGGTAAAAAAGTCGCCATAGTCGGTGATATATTACATTCTCGAGTGGCTTTATCCAATATTTTTGCCCTTAAAAAATTGGGCGCAGAGGTAACACTTTGTGGTCCTAAAACCTTAATCCCCAAACATATTGAGTCTCTGGGAGTGCACTATGAACCTTCATTAGAGAAAACGATTCAGTGGTGTGATGCGGTCAATATGCTTAGGGTACAGAACGAACGTATGTCCATGAGTTATTTCCCATCAACGCGGGAATATGCCCAGCAATATGGCTTGACTCTAGATCATTTAAAGGCTTTGGACAAACAGATTATAGTGATGCACCCTGGACCAATCAACCGTGGCGTTGAAATAACCAGCGAGGTTGCTGATCACCCGCAAGCCATAATACTGGATCAAGTACAAAACGGAGTTGCGATTCGCATGGCTGTTATTTACTTACTCGCTGCTAAGATTAAATAAATGGAGTTTTCGGTTAAAAACCAGGTTGTAGTTATCAGTAAATTATCTGATCACGTCGCGGACCTAACCCAGCAGCTTCTGGACAATAAGGAGCACTGGCAAGATTACCATGTGATTTTGGATCTTCAAGAGTCTTCGTCATCCAGCGAGTTGATCTATGAGGCCTTAACGCCACTGTTTCGCGATCACAATGCACAAAAAAAATCTTTTGTTCTTGTTGATAAGGTGGATCGATTAAAAAATTACCCAGAGGACCTTTCTGCAGCACCAACCCACGAAGAAGCTTTTGATCTCGTAGAAATGGAGGAGATCGAACGAGATTTAGGGTTTTAATTATGGGTTTGCGCTTGCATATATTGGGATGCCACTCGGCAACTCCAAAAGCAAATGCGCAACCAAGCGCCCAGCTCCTTGAATTAGATGGGCATATGTATTTGATTGATTGCGGAGAGGGCACCCAAGTAGCCTTGCGCAATAACAAAATCAAATTTGCCCGAATCAAGCAAATCTTTATCTCTCATCTACACGGCGATCATTATTTTGGGTTGTTTGGTCTCATTGCCACATTCAATCTTTTAGGGCGTACCGAGCCCTTGGATATATTTGGTCCCAAGGGTTTGAAAGAAATCGTGTTGCTATCCTTGAAATTGGGAGGGGCATGGACTAAATTTCCCTTACATTTTCACGAATTAGATCAAAAAGAAAGTGTTTTAATATTTGAAGATGAGGTTGTTACTGTTAAAACCTTGCCGTTAGATCATCGCGTGTACACCAATGGATTTTTATTTACCGAAAAACCTAAACTGCGCCCCCTAAATGCCCAAGCCGCACTCGCGTTTAAGGTTTCATCGGCTTATTATAATAAAGCCAAGCAAGGCCATTGGGTTCAGGATGAATTGGGTAATCCTCTGGATTTTAGAGCCATTACGATGGATCCTCCGGAGCCAATCACCTATGCTTATTGTAGTGACACCGCCTATTATCCGCCATTAGTAGATTTGATTAAAGGCGTGTGTTTGTTGTATCATGAAAGCACATTTTTGAGTCAACATGAGCATTTGTGTGAGGCCACCAAACACAGCAGTGCCCGACAAGCCGCAGAGATGGCTCTGGCCGCTGAAGTTAGATTTTTATTGCTCGGACATTATTCAGGTCGTTATAAGGATTTGACGGGCTTTAAAAGCGAGGCGAGCGAGGTATTTAATCGAACTTATTTGGCACGTGAAAATGCCATATTTACGCTGGAACATGGGGACCAAATGGAATTAACCGAAATTTAATTAGGCGTCTCAACAAACTGTTTAAAATCTCGTAAATTGCACGGAAATAAAGGTATGTCTCAAAATCTTCATCATTATCGAAAGTCATATCAGAAGGGCGCTTTGCGTAAACAAGATGCTGCGGCGGATCCCTTTGATCAATTTACACTTTGGTTTGATGCACTGAAGTCTCTGGAATTGGATATTGAGATTAACGCCATGCATTGTACTACTTTAGATGCTGAGGGGTTTCCAAGAACGCGGGTCGTTCTATTAAAAAGCTTTGATCGACAAGGGTTTCAGTTTTTCACCAATTACAGCAGTCAAAAAGGTCAAGACATCACCCGACACCCAAAAGTATCGCTTTCTTTTTTTTGGCCAGATGTGGAGCGTCAAGTCCATATAAAGGGTACGGCTGAGCGGCTGACCAAAGAGGAATCCGACGCCTACTTTGCGGTACGCCCTAGAGGAAGTCAAATCGGGGCGCATGTAAGTGATCAAAGTCGTGTTATTGAATCTCGTGAATATCTTGAGCAAAGACTCGCTGATATTGAATCCTTGTATGAAAACCGCGAAATTCCACGTCCAGATCATTGGGGTGGTTTTAGAGTAATTCCAGAGGAGTATGAGTTTTGGCAGGGAAGAGAAAATCGCTTGCATGATCGATTGCGCTACATACCCGTTACAAGCACAGAAACTAAGACAGAGATTCAAGCCCAGAATAAGAAGGCACATGACTCTTGGATTATTGAGCGATTAGCCCCTTAAGCCTTATGAAGCGGACCATTTACTTTTTAAGACACGCTAAATCTTCTTGGGAGACCAACGTAGAGGATCTGCAAAGGCCTTTAAATGCTCGCGGAAAAAAGGATGCCTTGTTGTTGTCTAATTTTGCAGAAAAACAGCTAAAACGTCCAGATTTTGTGGGGGTAAGTGCCGCTATGCGCACGCGTCAAACTGCAGATTATTTTTTACAGGCCTTTAACGTGTCGGACGCGAATGTGGCTTATGATCAGGGTTTGTATGATTTTTCCGGGGAATCCGTAATGCGATTTATTAAATCGATAGACAATAGACATAAAATTGTAATGCTTGTAGGCCATAACCATGCGTTTACTGCTTTGGTTAATATGCTGGGAAGCAAAAGTATAGATCACGTGCCGACTTGTGGCATGACCGTTATCGATTTTGAATGCGATAGTTGGCAAAATATAACAAGAGGATTAACAAGAGAAACCATATTTCCTAGAGACTTTAAATGATGATGACTGAGTCCAAAAAATCCTATGATCGATTTATTAATCGTGACTTAAGTTGGTTACAATTCAACGCTCGTGTACTGCAAGAGGCAAAGGATCCCTCCGTACCTCTTATTGAACGCTTGCGTTTTTTGGGAATATTCTCGAATAACTTAGATGAATTCTTTAAGGTTCGATACGCTACGATCAAACGAATCGTCGAGGCCGGTAAGCTGGGACGAAATGAACTCGGTGGTATGGCGGCTAAAGAATTACAAGAAGAAATAACCCAAACAGTCATTAGCCAACAGCAATTGAGTTTGGACATTTTGGGCGGTATTGAAAAAGAACTCGGTAAAGAGGGAATACATATCATCAACGAGCATCAAATTACTGAGGAACAGAGTGTTTTCATTACAGATTATTTTCTTCGTGAAGTAAGTCCAGCGCTGGTGACCATAATTTTGACGGGACTCGAAACCTTTCCGGCACTTAAGGATAGTGCGGCATATTTAGCCGTGCGCATGGTCTTGAATACGGGAAATGCAGAGACTCAAGAAAATGATGCCCGGGTTAATTTTGCCTTAATAGAAATCCCTAAAGTAATTGACCGATTTGTGGTCCTGCCTGAGAAAAACGGCCAGAAATACATCATTTTATTAGATGATTTAATACGTCATTGTCTGGGGATTATCTTTAGTATTTTTTCGTACAAAGAGATTTCTGCGTACATGATCAAAATTACGCGTGATGCAGAATTAGATATTGATTCTGATTTGAGTCGCAGTTTTTTGGAAAAAATATCCAAGAGTGTCGCCAGAAGAAGCTCCGGAGATCCCGTACGCTTTGTTTATGATCGAGATATTGACCCTGAAATGTTGGCTTTTTTGATGGAAAAAATGAACATCGAAAGTACCGATAGTGTTATTCCAGGAGGGCGATATCACAATCGACGTGACTATATGAAGTTTCCGAGTCTTGGGCGTCAAGATTTACTTTATGAAACCAAGGTTCCGCTTCAGATTAAAGGACTGAGTTTTGAAGGAAGTCTTTTGGCTAAAATTGCCAAAAAAGATTATTTACTCCATGCGCCGTATCAGAGTTTCAGATATGTGGTAAAGTTTCTTCGTGAGGCCGCTTTAGATCCACAAGTACAATCAATAAAAATTACCATTTATCGTTTGGCCGAAGTCTCTCATATCGCCAGTTCCCTGATAAATGCCGCCAAAAATGGTAAAGATGTAGTGGTTCAAATTGAGCTAAGGGCGCGATTCGACGAGGTGGCCAATATTCATTATGCCGAACAAATGCAGGAAGAAGGTGTACGCATGATTTTTGGGGTAAAAGGGCTAAAAGTACATTGTAAGGCATGTGTTATTGAACGTCTCGAGGCCGGAAAAATAAAGCGATACTCCTTTCTGAGTTCAGGAAACTTTAATGAAAGTACGGCACGTATTTATACGGATTACACCTTGTTTACGGCTAATGAAGACATTGCGAAAGACATCAATAAGGTCTTTAATTTCTTTGACGTCAACTACCGGGTTAAGACCTATAAACATTTAGTAGTGTCACCCCACTATACCCGTGGCGTTTGGGAGCGTTTAATTGAAAATGAGGTAACAAATAAAAAGGAAGGTAAAGCAGCGGGAATTCAATTGAAGCTCAATAGCTTAAGTGACTACCGAATGATTGATAAATTGTATGGGGCGAGCCAGGCAGGAGTTTCTATAAAGATCATTGTGCGTGGAATTTGTTGTTTAATTCCCGGGGTCAAAGGCCTGAGCGAAAATATTGAAGTCATAAGTATAGTCGATAAATTTTTGGAGCATACCCGACTCTATATATTCAACAATAATAATGAACCGAAATATTTTATTTCTTCGGCAGATATCATGGGTAGAAATTTAGACACGCGTGTCGAAATCAGTTGTCCTATCT
>RFXU01000260.1 GCA_009921505.1 Flavobacteriaceae bacterium | reverse complement strand
AAATACGGAAATACAATGTTCTCGTCTGCAGTTGCAAGCCTTGGCAAAACTTGGTGCACACTACCTTCCCGCATAATTGGATGCTGAAACCAACAAGCCACTTCCTGTGCTATAGAACTCGTTAAGTTTTCATTGATCAGCATTAAGGCAAGATCAAAAGCGGCGGCAGCGCCCGATGCTGTAACTATGCGCCCCTGTTTTTCGATGATGCGATTAGATATTAGGATCTTAGGAAATTCTGTCTTAAAAGCTGCTGCATAACACCAATGTACAGAATAGGTGGACCTATGACCAACCTGCGCTCTCGCTAAAGGAAATACGCCGCCGGAAATAGCCCCAATGATAACTCCATGGCGTTCTAGGTGTCGTAATATACTGGGAGTTTTTTCATTCAAAAATTGACTGTTGGGCGATGATAATAAAATTAGAGCATCTATATCGTCCACTGAAGCTATACTTTGATTACATTTAAACTCTATGGCAGCGCTGGATTTTACTTTTAGGCCATGTTCACTAATCAATTCCCATGAAAAAGTTTGTGTCTTTGATATTTCATTTGCAGCTCGCAAAGGCTCAATAAGTGAAGTCAAACACGACATCGGAAATCCATCAAAAATTAAAAATCCAATTTTCACTGCTGCATCCTTTCAAGTAAAAAAATTTCTATCGTTGTTTGGAATATTCTACGAAAGTCCCCATAATGCGTCCCCACCCATTAAATCATCCAATAATTGCGAAGCCTGAAAGTCCCTCATTTCAGGTCTATTAAAAGATGAAATGTACTGGCTTAACTTTAGGTCCAAATAAAGCATCACAACACATATCCTAAGCAATGAGAAATTTTTGTTTGATTTGAAACGTTTCAATATCGCTTAAAAAATCGAAATCATTCATTCTAAGTTTAGCTAAGTCTGTGTCAATTTGCGCTATTATCAAGCCTTCATCTCCAGTACCACGCATTACATGTTCGCCAGTTGGAGCGGAAATTGTGCTACAGCCTGTGTACTTTGAATTGGGGCCATCACTTGCGTAATCACAGTAGCCGATAAAAACAGCGTTTTCATATGCCCTGGAGGCTACAACAACATCAGAAACGAAACGCCACTTTGGCCTAAGCGCCGTGGGCACTAAAATCAGTTCGGCGCCAAGATGCGCGGCCCTTCGAGCTAGCTCAGGAAATTCAAGATCGTAACAGATTAATATCGCACATTTGATACCCTTGAAATCAAATACTTCTGGCCCATCACCAACCTTAAAGGTACTTTTCTCAAATTTATTGGGCAGTGTTACTTTACGATAATTATTGATCAACTTTCCATTTTGATCAAACACACTTGCACTGTTATAAATGTTGTTTTCAAATATTTCAGGATACCCAAAAACTATACCTACACCACTTGCCTTCGCAATCTTGGAGACTTCTTTTAGAATTGGCGACCCCTGCATTTGCGCGTTCGCTTTGACGGATATATCGCAACCATAACCCGATAAAAACAACTCCGGAGTAACTAGAACTTCAGCACCTGACTGAGCCGCATCGTTTGTCGCGACTTCTAGCTCAGATAATACGCCATCGATTGAGCGCACTTTTGGATTAGCCTGAAACAGTGCAATCGTTAGAAGCGTCATTCAGTGCTCCACATCAATGTAAACCCAATAAGCGAGGCAGAAGCAGCGACAATTCCGGAACAAACGTCACGATTAACATCACGGGGAGTGCTACATAAAAAATTATTTGAATAGCTGGTTTTATAGCTTCGTGAATTGAAACTTTGCCGATACGACAAGCCATATACAGTATTGGAGCGACAGGTGGGCTATTAGCGCCTATCACCACAGAGCATGCTACAATCGATGCGTAATGTACTGGATCTACGCCGTGATGTACCATGAGAGGCATCATGAGGGGTGCAATCACAACTGTGACTGAAAGGTCGTCCATTATCATGCCGACAAAAATCAAAAATGCATTAACCAAGAGCAAAATTAATATTTTGTTTTCTGTTAATTGTGTGACAGCGTTTGTTAATTCCTGTGGCACACTTTCAGCAACCATTATTCTACCAATCATAAATGAAAATAATAATATCAAAATTATGGTGCCAGTCGTCTCTCCCGCGTCTATTAAACTTTTTCTAAATCGAGAAAGTGTAAGGTCTTTATAAACAAAGAACCCTATTAAAATTGCCATAAATAAAGCCACTGCCGCCGCTTCTGTTGG
>RFXU01000259.1 GCA_009921505.1 Flavobacteriaceae bacterium | reverse complement strand
AATGTTGCCATGAAATGCGATCGAGATTGCGCGCTTTTCTTCCAAAGCCGAACGAACCTTTTTGGTCAACTCGGTCAAATCATCAAAAACTTCATCTACCCAACCTTGACTGTGGCGCGTGTCAATAGCTTTTTTATTAACCTCGGCACATACAGTGACGCAGCCGGCAATATTTCCTGCTTTAGGTTGCGCCCCGCTCATTCCTCCTAAACCAGAGGTTACAAATAAACCGCCCCGCGGCGACCGCCCTAATTTTCTAAAGGCGTTGAGCACCGTAATGGTAGTGCCATGCACAATCCCTTGAGGTCCTATATACATATAACTTCCGGCAGTCATTTGACCGTACTGTGAGACGCCTAAGGCATTAAATCGCTCCCAATGATCCGGTTTGGAATAATTTGGAATCATCATTCCATTGGTGACTACAACTCTCGGTGCATGCGCTCCAGAGGGAAAAAGGCCCATAGGATGGCCACTGTACATCACAAGCGTTTGATCATCATTCATTTGCGATAAATACTGCATGGTCAGACGATATTGTGCCCAATTCTGAAAAACGGCACCATTACCACCATAAGTAATGAGTTCGTGTGGGTGCTGAGCCACGGCATGATCCAAATTATTTTGAATCATCAACATGATGGCCTTGGCTTGAAGACTTTGGCCAGGATAATCGTCAATGGGTCTTGCATAGATCTTGTGATCAGGACGCAATCGATACATGTAAATACGGCCGTAGTCATGAAGCTCCTGTTTAAACTCAGGCAGAAGGTTTTTATGATGCTTGGCCGGAAAGTAACGCAGGGCATTGCGTAGAGCGAGCTGTTCTTCCTCAGGAGACAAAATGGACTTGCGTTTTGGCGCGTGATTCACTTCTGGATCATAAGCCTTAGGAGGGGGTAAAGTATCAGGAATGCCTAAAAGTATTTCCTCTTGAAAAGTCATGGCGTAAATTTTTATGTTTTAGGAGTGCCTTTATACGGGCAATGGCGACAATTACTATCGCAGCAATAACCCCGTTTGAGGTGATATTGCGCGGTAAAACAGCGATATCCTTCGGGAGTCAAATAAAAGTCTCCTTCTTCTACAGGAATGTATTTTTTTGGAAATTGCATGAGTAAAAATACCACATACTCACGCAATCTAAAAAACCTTTTTGGATTAGTTACCGAGAAATTCGAACTCAACAGAGCAGGGGACATCATGCCCTATATGACCCATTCCCTCTCCTGAAGCGCCCCCATTTTGGAAAACAGCAGCACCCGTAACGGCTTTGTGTCTTAGGTTAAAGATGTAAGGCGCTCCTGCCATTAGTGGTTTATAGTATACTAGTGTCGCAAAATGAGGTACATTATAACTTTCTACGGCAGTCGCTTCATTGTCACTCTCTGCGGAGTAGGCATGGGTGTAGGACCAACCTTGGGTGTAATCATAAGATGAGGCTTCTGGATTAATCATAGTACGCCCATTACCTTCAAGCTTAGAGAAAAAAGCCCCTTCGCTGGTAGCCAAGGAGATATAGCTGTCATCCCCAGTGGTAAAATCTTCTATTTTTCCAGCGCCGAAATTAGTTTTCACTTCTATGCGGTACATGCCGCTATATTTTGGAATAAACACTTGATCGATTAAACCATCGATTCGACTGGCTGTAGCATATTCAAGATCTCCGGTTCGAATTGGTGCTCGAGAGCATCCAGCGGTTTGTTGATACAAGGCATAGTCCTCACGACTAAATTGAGGTTTCCATTGAGTTCCATCAAAGGTGTAAACCCCCACTTGAACATCATCACTACCGATTGTACTATTATTTGTATTAAATACTGTTGTACCTGCGGCAAGACTCCCGCCGTTGGGATTGACCACTGTGGTTACATCACGTGTGCTTTGAAGCGCAACTCTTGGAAATAAGAGCCCATAATTACTCCCTGCAACATCTATAGCGCCTTCTGGGGTGGTCGTACCGATACCGATTTGAGCCTGAATTGTTGGGCTGAAGAGTAAAGTTAGTAGGCCGAGGAGCCAAATACTTTTATTATAGGATGAAGTTTTGTAAGGCATAATTATTCGTCAATATAACTTATTTCAATAACACATCCTAAATCACCATTAATGTCAACATGACCGTTACCATCTGTTCCTAGAGCACCGTCTGAAACAAAGCCATGGGCGATTAATTGCTCAAAGGTAAGTCCAATATTGTAGGATTCACCGGGAATTAAAT
>RFXU01000258.1 GCA_009921505.1 Flavobacteriaceae bacterium | reverse complement strand
GATTTTATTCGTGAAAAAATAAGCGAAGCGAAATGGCTTGCCAACGCAATTAGCAAAAGAAACGAGACCATGCTGAAGGTTGGTTCTGAAATTATAAAACGTCAGACCGCATTTCTGGAAAAAGGCGCTCAATATATAGAGCCGATGATTTTGAATGATATCGCAGACGCTGTGGGAATGCATGAAAGCACCATTAGCCGCGTCACGACTGGCTCTTTAATTCAAACACCCCGTGGTACTTTGGAACTCAAAGCCTTTTTTAGTGTCGGTGTAAAACAGGATGGCAACAATGGAAGTGCCTCCTCAACGTCAATCAAATTTAAAATCAAAAAATTGATCGATCAAGAGGATCCGAAATCACCAATTAGTGACGACTTGATCGTTGAAATATTGGCAAAAGATGGATTAAAAGTTGCGAGACGCACTGTCGCAAAATATAGAAAAATCGAAAACATTCCATCATCATTTGCACGCAAACGCAGAAATGTTTTGTCCGGCGTCATGGGCTAATATTTAAATCAAAATAGTTTTTAAGTTTCACGTCTATTATCTTTGACGATTACCTTATGGATTACCTGAGGTTTCTTTACCGCGTGTCTCTCGAAACGGATTTTATTGTCAGGATCAATATTCTTGACGATTACGCTGACATCTCTTTCATTCGTGCCAGCAATTGTCATGTAATGTTTTTTACTAGCGAACAAAGAGAACGATCTCATAATGTTATTTTGAGAAACGTAAATAAACCGTGATAAGACTATATAAGTTATCACGAACAGTAATAAATTTATTGAATAACTGACACCGTAACTAATCAATACGGCGCCAAGTGGTGGATATAGGCGATATTTCAAAAGCCAAAGTGCGGGGAATAGGCCAGCTAGAAGATCTTTGTCCATGCTGAGGACGTCACAAACTCCATTCCCATCCTTATAAATCTCATAATTTTGATATGAGTCAAAATCGCCATAAACATGCTTGTTATATTCTTCAATTGCCCATTCGGTCTCTTGCTCGGTTGATAGACCAAACCGACTTTCAATTGGGTTGGTGATGAGGATGTCAAAAATTTGCCCATCTCGCCATAAAGATAACAGCCATTTCGACTGTTGCCCATTCTGTCTGGTAAAAAGTTCTTTTAGCTTTGTAGGGCCATCGCGATAAATCTCCCCGTCAACTGCTACCAATATGTCGGCTTCTTTTAATTTTTTTACATAATCTGGTATCGATAAGCCGTTTGTTGCAATTTTGAGCAACAAACCTCCTTGCTCAAAGTCTTCAAGGTCACCTTGTGGTGCACTCTCAAAATTTTGATCGTCGATTGCGATATTTTCGTCTTCGAGGTCTTCACTCATGGAAACTTCAGTGGGTTTGCTGCAGGTTTTTTCGATTTAGCCGGCGCTTTCTTTGCTTGCGCCTTTTGCACTTCTACTTTTCTAGCCTGTTCAAGCATTTTAGCAGTGACTTCTTTTTGAAGCAAAATAATTTCATCGAGCTTGAGTTCCAGTGCCTCAATTTGAGATGCTTTCACAATATTATCGTTTGGAGTTGCTTCTTCACCACCTTCAGCGTCTTCCGACACCTCAGGCGTGAAAATTGCTTTAATCTGCGCAATTTGCTCAGAAAGTTCCGTCTGCGATGTAAGGGCTTGTGCTTCTAGGTCTGCAAGTGTGTTTTTTGCAAATTCCTGTATGACGCGCTCAGTTTCCTGAATTCCTAATTTAATTGCGCTATTGTATCGCACATCTGCACCAGAGACGTCTTCGCTCGCCTTCATCGCTGCCGCCTCCAATGTCACCAATGTCGACTTTATCAACTCTTGATTTGCGGTGTTATCTTCAACAGTCTTCACAGATTTAGCCAAAGACCCAACATTTTCTGAAAAAATTGCCAAAGACTCGATAGCCATATTGGTGTTGGTTTCCAAAGTACTTAAAGTTTTGAAGTAAATTAAAGCGCCTACTGCCGCGCAGATCACTGCTGCAGCAATAGAGCTCACAAAAATAATACTAACAGATTGGTAGATACGTTTGGCTTGTATATTTTGGACTTCAAACTGTTCTTTTAGACTGTTAAATTCCTCAGCCACCCCAGTTGCAGTATCTGCTGCGTCTAAAGCGACTTGAATGCTATCTTCAATCAGCGTGTTTGATGAGCTATTTGCCATTTAAATCTCTTTCAGAGCTAACTTTAATTGCCTTTGAAGAAAAGTATGCACATTCTGTGCCAGTCG
>RFXU01000257.1 GCA_009921505.1 Flavobacteriaceae bacterium | reverse complement strand
TTTCGATAATTATTAAGAATACTTTGAAATAACATGGATCAATTAAATCGGCGTATTCTCCAATGTCTGCAGACCAATGCTCGTTATTCGCATGCGGAAATAGGGCGAATCGTGGGGATCAGCTCGCCAGCGGTGAATGAACGAATCAAGAAAATGGAGGATGCTGGGATTATTAAAGGTTATCGCACGGAGGTCTCTTCTTTTGAGTGCGGTTATCAATTGCGGGCCATCATTACCGTGCGTGCCTTCATGGGAAAACTCAAACCATTTTTAGACCAAGTAAAGAGTTTTCCTGAGGTCGTGAATTGCTATCGGATTACAGGAAATGAAAACATTGTTATGGAGGTGGTTTTGATTAACCAAAAACACCTCGAGCAGTTTATTGATAAGCTCATCGTATTTGGTGAGACCAAAACACAAATTATTTTATCCAAAGTTGTCGACCATCATCCTATAGTACCACAATTATGAAGTCTATTATTACCCTCCTTTTCTTTAGTTCACTACTGTTACAACATCCTGTTATAGCCCAAAATAAGGATCGTATTGTTCAAGAAATACAAGACTATCAAGACGAGATGGATCGCGAATTTGCCGATCCCGAGCAAAGTATATTAAAACCTGAAGATTTAAGCCAATTCAAAGGACTAAACTGGTATCCAATTAATTTGGATTATCGGGTGACAGCGCGCCTGGAACGCACGCCAAATGCAACGCCGTTCCTGATGCCTACCACAACTGAGCGTCGGCCAGAGTACGTTCAATATGGGATTTTGTATTTTACCTTAAACGATCAAGAATTACAGCTGCCGGTTTATCGGAATGCTCAGGGGTATGATGATCCACAATACGTCGACTATTTGTTTTGTCCATTCACGGATTGGGCCTCAGGTGATGGGGCTTATGGCGGAGGTCGTTATATCGACTTGCGTATTCCTGAAGGGGATCGTTTAATTTTAGATTTTAACAAATCCTATAATCCTTATTGCGCCTATAATGAGCGTTATTCTTGTCCCATTCCACCCAAAGAAAACGACTTGCCCGTGCGTATTGAAGCCGGGATTAAAGCCTTTAAGGAATACTAATTGTGTATTTAGACCCGAATAATAATCGGGGACTCAGTACTGCGGAGACTTTTATTGTCGGCTGAGCCAAAGGCCCAAGAAGACTGCAGCTACGCCCAATACCATGGTTGAGGCCATGTAAACAAGAGCGTGCATTGTGGCTCCATTTTTTATCATATTGACTTGTTCCAAAGCCAAAGCACTAAAGGTGGTAAATCCGCCGCAGAATCCTATGGCCAAAAGCAGGCGCAGATCGGTTTCAAAGTGTGGCCATTTGATAAACCACCCCATTAACAGTCCGATGATCAGACTGCCTAATATATTCGCACTAAAGGTTCCAGCAGCCCAGGGATAATATTGATTTAGCCAGCTGCTAAGCCCATAGCGCAGCGCACTGCCTAATCCGCCACCAAGGAACACTAAGACAATATTTTTAATCATGAATTCAAACGTCTAAAACAATTAACTCGCACAGCGTTTGTGCTAAGATAAATAATTTGAGGGACCAGAGCTGAGACAAGTGCCAACCTTTAGCCATGATTGCTCTGTTTTTTGAGAAGATTGAGGGGCGAATCAAAACTTTGGCCCTAAAATAAAATCAAAATTTAACTACCTTTAGGCTTCAAAAATTACCAAAAATGAAACAATATCTATTTAGTGCCGTATTGCTCGGATTATTGACCTTAACCAGCTGTGGGGATCAAACCACGCCTGAACAAGAAACTAGTTTTGACTTTAATGTCGATCAATTTGCTGACGTAAAAGTTTTGCGTTATCAGATTCCTGGTTTTGAAGAGTTGTCTTTAAATGAGCAAAAGTTGGTCTATTTTATGACTCAAGCCGGACTCGAAGGGCGCGATATTATGTGGGCGCAGAATTACAGACACAATCTTGAAATTCGCAAGGCACTAGAAAAAATATATGTTGATTTTCCTGGGCAGCGCTCCAGCGAACAGTGGATGGCCTTCGAGACCTATCTCAAGCGCGTCTGGTTTTCAAATGGGATTCATCACCATTACAGCAACGACAAAATCATGCCCGAATTCCCAGCGAAATATTTAAAAGAATTATTGATGGAATCCGGAGCCACACTTGAAGGTGAGGCTTTTGAGGTGATCTTTAACGATAAAGACAACAAAAAGGTTAATCTGAGTAAAGACGCCGATATTGTTTTAGAAAGCGCCATTAATTTTTATGGCCCTGATGTGACGACTCA
>RFXU01000256.1 GCA_009921505.1 Flavobacteriaceae bacterium | reverse complement strand
ATTAAAATTTCACAACACTGTTATGGCTGTACCGCAGGGGCCGGCAGTAGTTGTCAAGGCGCCGTCACATGAAAAGACTTATTCCCCTATTGAGCATAATCATGATAACGCTAAGCGCCTGGAGTCAAAGCCCGATTGACAAAGCCTTAAAGCGTTATAACACCGGAATCATTCCCTATATCCAAACCAATACGGCAGTCCAATGGCATCAAAAAGACAGTGTTTTATTTTTGGACACAAGGGCACTAAAGGAATATGAAGTATCGCATATCCCTGGAGCGCGATTTGCGGGTTACGACGAATTTGATCCTCGTAAAATCAATGCCTTAAACATAGATAAGTCCACTCCAATAGTAGTTTATTGCTCGATTGGAGTGCGCTCTGAACAAATTGGCATCAAACTCAAGGCTTTAGGCTACAACAATATATTCAACCTCTACGGGGGTATTTTTCAATGGTATAACCAAAGTAATCCTGTGGTCGATTCACAAAATAAACCAACACTTGCCCTACATGGCTATGATAAAAACTGGGCAAAATATGTTGAAAAAGGGACCCCTACCTTTTGAGTTTTAAGGTTGTTGTGCGCCAAGAATAAACCATGAAGCAGACCCGAGAAAATCATCTGATTATATTTTGTAAAAATCCAATTTTAGGGCAATGTAAAACGCGCCTTGCGGCAAGTATTGGCGCAGAAAAAGCTTTAGGGGTGTACAAATTTCTACTGGAGCACACGGCCAAAATGACCCAAGATGTATCCGCCAAACGCGTTGTTTATTACAGCAATTATATAGAGCCCCAAGATACTTTTGACCCCAAAGTTTTTGACAAGCAAGTGCAGCAGGGCAAAGACCTCGGGGCACGTATGGCTCACGCCCTAAATACTGCATTTGCCAATGGCGCAAAAAAAGCCATGGTCATCGGCAGCGATTTATACGACCTGACCCCAGAGTTGATTCATCAGGCCTTTAACAGCCTAGATACTCATAAAACCGTTCTTGGACCTGCCCGAGATGGTGGTTATTACCTTATAGGAATGACCCAGATGAATTCAGCTTTGTTTGAAAATAAAAATTGGGGGAGTTCTACAGTTTTAAGCGATACTTTAAGTAATTTGAAACCAGATTCACCATTTCTTCTCCCCACTAAAAACGATATAGATCAAGTAGAAGATTTATATCCTGAAGAAGTATTTAATCCTTTAATAAAATGAAACCCATACTCATACAACAGGTAGAACAGGCCAAGAGTTATCTAGAAGGACGCGGATTTGACCAACCCGAAATTGGTATTGTGCTCGGCACCGGCCTCGGGGCATTGGTCGATGCAGTAACCATAGAACAAGAGGCGCACTATACGGCCATACCCAATTTTCCAACCGCTACCGTGGAATTTCATCACGGAAAGCTTATTTATGGGGTACTGGGCGGAAAAAAGGTAATCGTAATGCAGGGTAGATTTCATCTTTACGAAGGATATACTCCCGAAGAGGTGACTTTTCCCATTCGGGTCATGCGTGCCCTTGGCGTAAAGCGCCTATTGGTGAGCAATGCCTCTGGCGCTCTAAATCTCAATTATAAAAAAGGGGAAATGATGCTCATAACCGATCACATTAATCTGCAAGGTTGTTCCCCATTGGCTTTTAAAGGGGTCGATCAAATGGGGGAACGATTTGTAGACCTCAACACACCATATGATCCAGAAATGTGCGCCTCTTTGCTCGCTATTGCCCAAGAGCGTGGCATAGATCTTCATCAAGGGGTTTATATTGGCGTGCGGGGACCTGAACTCGAAACTAAGGCCGAGTATCGCTATTTAAGACTTATCGGAGGAGATGCTGTAGGCATGAGTACCGTTCCTGAGATTATAGTCGCCAATCATTTATCCTTACCCGTTGCGGCCATTTCGGTATTAACAGATGAGTGCGATCCAGACCATTTGGCACCCGTGGATATCAGTGATATTATCGCCAGTGCAAAAAAAGCTGAACCCAAAATGGTTGAATTATTTAAAATTTTAATTGAGCGTTTATCCTTATGAGTTATTTAGATACCACCAAAGACGTCTATAAAAAAGCAGCAGAAACTCCAGATATTGGGTTGTGCTGTACGACCAATCCCATATGGGAATTACCGGGCCTAAAAATCCCAAAAATCATGCAGGAAATGAATTACGGCTGTGGCTCAACGGTACATCCGCGCGATTTAAGCCGTAATCCCAAAATTCTCTATGTCGGCGTTGGCGGAGGAATGGAGCTCCTGCAATTTGCTTATTTCTCGC
>RFXU01000255.1 GCA_009921505.1 Flavobacteriaceae bacterium | reverse complement strand
GGTGGGGATCAAACGGCCTGTGCCCTAGATCCTGTTCAAACCCTAACCGCTTCGGCTTCTGTTAATGCCGGAGAGACCCTTACTTGGTATGATGCCCCTACTGCTGGGAATGTGGTTGTCGATCCTAGTCTCTCAGTTGTCGGCAATATTACTTACTACGCAGAGGCCACAAACGACTTAACAGGGTGTATTTCTGAAACCCGCACCCCCGTAACTTTAGAAATCATCGCAACGCCACAGGCGCCGACGGCAGAGGCGGAACAAACTTTTTGCAACGCGTCAATTGTAGCCGACCTCATCGCTCAAGGAGAAAACCTATTGTGGTACTCAGAGCCTCAAGGAGGCGCGGCGATCAATCCTGCGACTTACTTGATCAATGGCAATGTGTACTACGCCTCACAAACGGTTAACGGCTGCGAAAGCGATACGCGCACCGGTGTACAAATCTTTATCGATGCTCCAGAGCCGCCGCAGGGGCAAGCGCAACAAATCTTTTGTAACCAGGGGACTCTTACCGACATCGAACTCACTGGCACGGATATAATATGGTATCCTTTAGCTCAAGGCGGCGACCCTTTACCCTTGGATCATCCATTAGAAAATGGAGCCACTTATTATGCCGCCCAACAAATCGATGGTTGCGAAAGTGTCCTAAGACTCGCGGTAAATATCATTCTGCAGCAACCGGAACCTCCGATTGCGGAACCTGAACAAACGACTTGTGATTTAGCCAGAATTCGCGATCTCGAGATAGAAGGAGAAAATATCATTTGGTACGATAGTCCTTTTGGCGGCCAAAGCCTTTCCGAAGAGACTTTACTGACCCAAAATAGCATTTACTATGCCTCACAAACCATTGGTGGCTGCGAGAGTCAAGAGCGCGCGGCGGTTCAAGTCAATTTATTTGCATGTACGCTCAAGATTTACAATGCGATTTCAGCCAATGGCAATGGTCAAAATGACTTTTTAATCATTGAAAATATTGAGTTCTACCCCATAAATACTTTGGAAATTTACTCTCGAGGCGGTGATTTGGTTTACACCCAAAATGCCTATGGTACGAATGGCAATATTTTCCGTGGATTTGCCAATGTTGATGGTGTTTTTGGCCCTGACAATCCTTTACCTACGGGAACTTATATGTATGTCTTTACCTATTTAGATCCCTTCCGCGAAGAGAGCAATACTTTAAAAGGATTCCTAACCTTAAATAGCAATTGATGCGCTACTTGTATAAATTAGGAATACTGACTTGTTTGCTATTGGCACCCCTATCCTCTTGTGGGCAGTCCGGGCTTAAACTGACGGATTACTACCACAATCCTATTCTGTACAATCCTGCCTATGTGGGCGTAACTGAAGGTTATTTTGTCAAAGCATTTTATGCCACACAATGGCTGGGCTTTGATCAAGCCCCTACCTCTCAAGTCCTCGATTTTCAAAGACTGACTAAGGATGAAAAAACAGGATATGGACTTTCCATTTTTAATGACAAATTCGGCGCGGTCCAAAACACTAATTTCGAGCTGAATTACGCCTTGCACCTCGAGCTCGACGATACCCAAAAACTCTCTTTGGGCCTCAAGGCTGGAGTTAACAGCTTCCAAATTGACTACAGTCTTCTGGATATTTATGATCCAACCGAAGTTGTCTACGCCCAGGGGAATCTTTCCGAGAAAAGGCCAATAGTTGGGATTGGGGCGTATCTTTTTGATAAAGATTGGTTCATAGGATTTTCTTCACCTAATCTTTTGAACAGCGAGAAAATTTCAGACGACAATACATTCGTTTACAGCAAAACAAGTCATTTTTATCTGCAAGGAGGTTACGTCTATCCCTTTAGCGATGACTTCGTTTGGCACAATAGTCTTCTTTTACAAATCGTCAATGGCTCCCCCATAGAATACCTTTTGACCAGTCGCGCAACTTATCAATATAAATACACTTTAGGCTTACAGTATAACCCAGGTGCTTTGCTGGGTGGTTTTTTAAGTGCTGAAGTTTTTGATGGTGTGAACCTGACCTACGCCTATGATGTAGGAACTGGACCGCTCTCCAAGTACTCTTATGGAAATCATAGCTTTGGTATCTCTTACGAAATCATTGGTCGTCTGAATTGGAATCAGCGTCTCGAAGATTTGCGCAAACCGTTTATGGTGCGCTAATTAATTGGGCGAGGCTACGCTTCTTTTAAGCCATCGAGCATAGCCAAAACCATCGCAGACAGATTATACTTGTGCGCCCAGCCCCAATCCATTCGCGCGGCACTATCATCGATGCTGTTTGGCCAAGAATCTGCAATGGCCTGC
>RFXU01000254.1 GCA_009921505.1 Flavobacteriaceae bacterium | reverse complement strand
AAGTTCATATCTGCCAATGCGCCCGTTGCCGATAGCGCGATTAGAGAGCTGAGCAGTGTGAGACGAGATTTCATAATATTCTCCTAAATAATCTAGCCTCAACACTGAGATCAGGTTTGTGTGAAAGTTTGCTTACAGTTTTATAAAGAATTTATGAAAAGCATTTGCAGCGGAATTCTACCTACGATGTGAGAAGTATGGAATTTGAGCTCAATTTATTTCGGCTATTTTTTTGACAGGCTTTTAACTCACAACGCTCGGGCACGAAAATGTTCCAATCTAATAGCATGTCATATTTCTTTAATAAAAGGGGTTTACTAAGTCATAGAGAGGGACGCCGAACGTATTTTTGGAAATGGCTTAATCGATCGCCATTACTTAACCCTAGTAAGAGATCCCGCAATTTCGGATGCGATTTACGCAGTCAAGGAGCACGGTGGAAAAAGAGATATTCGTTGGAATACGATTATCGCTAGCATTGATCGTACTTTCCTTGCGTCGATAACATCTATAGGCACTTCATATTTGCTAATGACCCTCGAAGATCAGACGCAATTAGAACAATCCAAACAATTACGTCGGGACTTTGTAAGCAACGTTAGTCATGAACTGAAAACGCCTCTCACCTCTATCTTGGGTTTTCTTGAGAGCATTCAGACCGTTGCTAGGAATGATGAAGAGGCCAAGTCTCGGTTTCTACAAATTATGACCGATGAAGCCAAAAGAATGAGTCGACTAGTTAATGATCTATTGTCGCTCAACCGTGTCGAAAACGAAGAGAGTATCACCCCGACAGATGAAGTCGATTTGATCTCTATTATTAATGAAACCATCGAAAATACTGAGCCGGTCTACTCAAAGTCCAATAATTTTTTGACCTTTTCCCATCCAAACCAGCCAATAGTGGTCAAGGGAAGCAGAGATCAACTACAGCAAGTTGTGACAAATCTTCTTGAAAATGCCGTAAAGTATGGTGGTCCAAATAAGGAGGTAAAAATTGAACTTACTGGACCCGCGCATTTTGCAGTGCTTGGTCGTGTTGGTGTGACGTTGGACGTCATAGACCAAGGCAAGGGCATCGCGCGTGAACATATCCCTAGATTGACGGAGCGCTTTTACAGAGTAGACAGTCATCGGTCACGCGAGGTAGGTGGGACAGGGTTGGGACTATCAATTGTAAAACATATTATAAATCGCCACGATGGGCGCCTCAGAATAAAAAGTGTTGAAGGCGAGGGAAGCACGTTTTCAGTGTTTCTACCGTTAGATTGATTTCACAGAACTTTTACAAAACCTTCAAACAAATGTCACAGACGAGCCCTAAACAGTTCAGGACACTTACGTCATGAAACAAATAAGGAGAAAGCCTGTGTCTTTCATGAAATCTTCCGCGTCTATGGTTGCTATCATTGCAGTTTCTGCGACAGCCGCTACCGCCCGTGATCAAGTTCAAGTTGCCGGGTCATCCACCGTATTGCCATATGCCTCGATCGTTGCCGAAGCCTTCGGTGAAAATTTTGACTTCCCAACTCCAGTTGTTGAATCTGGTGGTTCCTCTGGTGGTCTTAAGCGTTTTTGTGAAGGCGTTGGCGAAAACACCATCGACATTGCAAACGCGTCTCGCAAAATCAAAGACAGTGAGATCAAAGCTTGTGCTGAAGCTGGGGTAAAAGAGATCATCGAAGTGCGTATCGGTTATGACGGGATCGTTTTTGCATCAGACATAAACGGTCAAGACTTTGCCTTCCAACCTGCGGATATTTATAAAGCCCTTGCAGCAGAGCACCCAGTAGATGGTAAAATGGTCGCGAACGCACATACCGATTGGGCGAACGTCAATGCAAACTTTAAATCTCAGCCAATCCAAGCTTACATACCGGGGACTAAACACGGCACCCGTGAAGTATTTGAAGAAAAAGTGCTATTGGCAGGTTGCGAAGAATCAGGCGCATTTGATGCAATTATGGCGATGAATGGTGGCGATAAGAAGGCCACAGAAAAAGCTTGTATGACAGTTCGCACCGATGGTCGCTCTGTCGATATTGATGGCGATTATACTGAAACATTGGCATCAATCGATACAAACAAAAACGGCATTGGCGTGTTTGGTTTGTCTTTCTATGAAAACAACACTGACAAATTGCAGGTCGCAACTATGTCAGGAATCAGTCCATCAACAGACACAATCGCTAGCGGTGATTATCCAGTGTCACGCCCACTGTATTTTTACATCAAAAAAGCACATCTTGGTGTCGTCCCAGGTATCAAGGAATATGCTGAATTCTTTGTCTCAGATGAAATCGCAGGTCC
>RFXU01000253.1 GCA_009921505.1 Flavobacteriaceae bacterium | reverse complement strand
CTTCAACGTCATTATTATCTCAATTGTTCTAGATTTAAGCTTACCGTATCTACCAAATTTCGAGACATTGTTTTTCAACATTCTTATGGCGGCTACAGGCGTTTTAATAACTGGCTTTGGTGGAGCAATTTATCTGATCGCAAATCTAGGACCTGGCCCGCGAGATGGATTGATGACGGGGCTGCAACGCATGACAAATTACCCGATAGCGCTTGTTAGAGGAAGTATTGAGGTTACTGTTGTAATACTTGGAGCTTTTTTAGGTGGGATTGTTGGTATTGGCACACTATTCTTTGCTTTTGGAATTGGTCCTTCTCTAGCGCTTTCAATATTGTTGTTGACCAAATTATTCGGTAAAAATTCTGTAGATTAAAGTACTTGTAAGTATTGATTATCCTCGTGCAACGCAGTCAATCACTTTATCCAAGTTAAATTAATGAAGCGATCAGAACTCCGCTTTGTACTAATGTTAAACGCAGCGCCACGCCCACATTCGTCTGAAAGCTTAACGCCATTTTCATAAACCCTCTGACATGTTACGTGCGGCTTGAAGGAGAAGGTAGAGCCTTGTGACCAATATCCGTCGTAATAGTCAAAAGGCGCCCTGAACTCTGAAGAAAACGTAATACCTAATTGTCTTGGATTACCGGGATTAAATAGTTCAGATGCATTACCAGCACCAGACGTCACAACAAATTTAGCATTTTCAGAAGAGACGGCTGCATAATCAATCGCCAGTGTTGGCAAAATTTCCCAGCGAGACGCGTTAGCTGATCCTGTGATCGCCAGGCCTGTTGCACCCATGTAGCTTGCATAATCCGCTTCAGCCGTCATGGTCGACGTCACTGCTTCCATTCTGTTAAACAGTTTTGATCCCGCCACGTATCCATCAACAAAGATGTTTTGCGTGATATTACGGACAAAGTAACTTCCAAATTGGACACCTATGCTCTCAATATCTACTTTCATTGTGTCATTGCTTGTGTCTTTACCAAGCGAAAACCCCACGAAATAACCCAGCGTTAAATCATCTGATTTTTCATGTTCGTAAATTATCTGACTGGAAATATTCAAGGTCTCACGATTACTCCCTGACTTGCTGTATCCAACTTGAGTTTCAGAATAGCGAGTGAGATTGCTTCCGTAGGCGCGAAAAACGCTGCCAAACGCTCCCTGCGAATTTGCGAGCTGCAGATACAACAGCGGTAGTCGCTGTCTCAAAGCTACGCATCTGTTTCTTTGCATTAGATTTAATTTTGCTGCCGATCTCATCATTGACTTCGGTTGCCGTCGCATTCTGAGAGTTTGAAACAGCGGCTGAAGAAATTGCAGTAAACGTCGCATTTGTTGCTACAATTGGATTATCACCTAGGTCTTCAACGGTGGAGCCGATTGCCACATAAACTTTTTGGTATGAATTGAAATCGCTAGTTGGATTGATAGTAATCACATTGCCACTAATAGTGGCATCAAAAGCAATATCTGAACCATTTTCATCAGTATCTTTAAGTGAAATAAGAGCATCAACATTGTCGTCCGTCAATGCGCTATCATCGATTTTACGTATTGCTTCATTAAAGATCAGCTTAATATTTGAGGATGAAGTTACATCAGTTGCACCATCAGCAGGGCTGAAAGTCACAGTCGGAGCTGACGTATCTGCTACACAAGATAAGTTTGCAGCCCAATTATTATTGGCTCCACCAAACAGTTCATAACTGATAGCTGATCCGACATCGCTCGCAAGCACTGTATATGAAACACTTCTTGGCAAAATACCCGGCCACTGGGCAATACTGGACGACCCCTGCGCTATGATTTTGACGATATTGCTTGCATTTCCGTTATTAAAGGTAATTGTCAGGACATCTCCTTCGGCAAACCCAGATACCGATCCTGTGACTGTTAGGCCTTTAGACATCGAGATGTTTCGCCCCCAAGAACTGCATCCGGCCGAAGCAAAAGCAAGGCCTGCTGAGATTAATAAGAACAGTGTAGAAAGGAAAACCTTAGTAACAATGGAGGAAAGAGTCTTCATAAATGATAAGCCTTTCCGTAACGTTTCATGTAATCTTTCGTTATTAAGGCAATAATTTGTTTTGATTAACCATTGCCAATGAGATGTCTTTCAATGGTATCATGCGGCATCCATTACTCATATGTCTAGATCAATATTAATGTCTTATTTTGATCGCTAATGTACGGAACGGAGGCCCCATTCTATGATCTTGATATTAGGATGGGACCGACGGCCTTTGAAAATATGTACCATTAAAATCCATTTCATTAAGGTCGAACCTTTTTCAGAAAAAATGTGAGAGCGGGATAA